>NZ_JBEZJZ010000123.1:0-23597 GCF_040651455.1 Streptomyces sp. NPDC048483 | reverse complement strand
CGGCCTCGGTGTCGGCGTCCACGACCGCGGCGGTGTACGGACCGGACACCGCGCGCACCTCGGTGCGCAGCGGGGACAGCCCGGCGAGGTGACCGGCGACGCGTTCGGCGAGCGGGGCGCCGCCGGCCCGGCCGGTCTCGCCCCCGAGGACGACACACCCGGGGTCGAGTACGGCACAGACCGCCGCCACGCCGAGGGCGACCCGCGCGGCCAGCGCGTCGAGGAACGCGGTGGCGCCGCCGGCCACGGCGGCCCGTACGAAGGCCTCGGCGGGCGGGGAATCCGTCTCCGGCGTGCAGGTCCCGGGCGTGCCGGTCCCGGGCGTGCCGGTCTCCCCCACTCCGTGCTCCGCCGCCAGGCCGTGTTCCGCCGCCAGGGCGCAGACCGCGGCGGAACCGGCCAGCGAGTGGAAGCCGCCGGAGCAGCCGCTCGCGGAGGGCAGCGCCCCGGTGCCAGGGACGGGCAGGAAGCCGATCTCGCCGGTGCCGCCCGAGGCGCCGCGGCGCAGGGTGCCGTCCAGGACGACGGCGGCGCCGGTGCCGTGGCCGAGCCAGAGGAGGACGAAGGTGTCGCGGTCGCGGGCCGCGCCGTCGCGCTGTTCGGCGACGGCGGCGAGATTGACCTCGTTCTCCAGCAGGACCGCCGCGGTCTTCCGGTCGCGGAGCGCGCCGACCAGCGCGGCGTGCCAGGGCGGGAGCCACCCACTGCCGCCGAACCTGCCGGTGGCGGGGTCGACGAGGCCGGGAGCGCCGACGGCGATGGTGTGCGGGGCGCCGGCGCCCGCCACGCCGAGGGTGCTGTCGATGGCGGCGAGGGCGGTGGCGACGGCGCTGTCGGGCGTGTCGCCGGGCCCGATGGGGACGGTGCGTTCGGCGCGTACCCGGCCCAGGAGGTCGGCGACCGCGAGGGTGACGCTGTGGGTGCGCAGATCGAGGCCGACGAGATGGGCGCGGTCGGCGACGATCCCGTAGAGCCGGGCGTTCGGGCCGCGCCGCTGGGCTCCGCTCTCCCCGACCACCGCGATCAGCCCGGCCTCCTGGAGGCGTTCGACCAGATCCGCCACGGTCGGGCGGGACAGACCGGTCAGTGATTTGAGCTGACCAGCCGTCAAAGGCCCTTCGGACTGGAGGAGTTGAAGAGCCAGCCGGTCGTTGATCCGCCGTGCGGTGGCCGGGGAGGCGGTCCGGCCGGCGGCCGCCGTGCGCGATGCATGCATGGCCGGATTCTTTCACCCCCTTCGGGCCGTATCCTTATTAACAGGCAGGCTTCCTGATAGTTTACGCACATGGTCGGCACCGGCGTCCCCGACGCCCCCACCCCCCTGTCCGAGAACGGGCTGCGCCGCGCACGTTGGGCCGTCGCCCTCGTCTTCCTCGTCCATGGCTCGGTCACCGGCAATTTCGCCACCCGCATCCCCTGGATCCAGGACCACACCGGCATCGCCCCCGGCCTGCTCGGCCTGGCCCTCGCGTTCCCCGCCATCGGCGCCTCCCTCGCCATGCCGCTGGCCGGCCGGGTCAGCCACCGCCTCGGCGCCCGCACCGCCCTGCGCGTCCTGCTCGCCCTGTGGACCCTCGCCCTGCTCCTGCCCGCCCTCTCCCCCAGCCTGTACGTGCTGTGCCCGGCGCTGCTGATCTACGGCGCGACCTCGGGCATGTCGGACGTCGCGATGAACGCGCTGGGCGTGGAGACCGAGGACCGGCTCGGCCGGCCGATCATGTCGGGGCTGCACGGCATGTGGAGCGCGGGCGCGCTGCTGGGTTCGGCGGCCGGCACCGTCGCCGCGCACGCCGGGACGGACGCCCGCCTCCATCTGGGCGGCGCCGCCCTGGTGTTGACGCTCCTCGGCGCCGTCGCCTGCCAGGGCGTACTGGATCTGCGCAGCGCCCCCGAGGAGCATCCGCCGCCCCGCTTCGCACTCCCGCCCAGGTCGGCGCTGATCATCGGGGCCATAGGCTTCTGCGCGGTCTTCGCGGAGGGCGCGAGCCTGGACTGGTCGGCGGTCTACCTCCGGGACGAACTGGGCACCGACGCGGGCCTGGCGGCCGCGTCGACCACGGCGTTCGCCTGCACCATGGCCGCGGCCCGGCTGGCCGGCGACAAGGTGGTGGCCCGCTTCGGGGCGGTGCGCACGGTACGCGGCGGCGGGATCCTGGCGACCGCCGGCGGCCTGCTGATCATGACGGCCCGGCATCCGGCGGTGGCGATGGCAGGCTTCGCCCTGATGGGCCTCGGCATCGCCGTCGTCGTCCCGCTCGCCTTCGCCGCCGCCGGCCGCAGCGGCCCGGCCCCCAGCCAGGCCATCGCGGGCGTCGCCACCATCATGTACACCTCCGGCCTGATCGCCCCGTCCGCGATCGGCGGGATCGCCCAGGCAACCTCACTGACGGTGTCGTTCGCTCTGGTCACGGCGTTGACGATGGGGTTGGTGGCGGGGGCGCGGGTGCTGGGGGTGCCGGGGCGTGCCGCCGGTAAACGGATGGCAGCACCGGCCGGCGATCTGGAACGCTCCTAGGCGGCGCCGTCAACGTCCCGTCCTCGCCCTGGAGCCCTTATGACCACCGCAGCCGAGCCCCGCCGCTTCCCACCCGAGCCGGTGCGGAACGTCGAGGTCTTCCACGTTTGCCAGACCTCGTGCGGCGGCCCGTTCGCGATCCTGACTCTGGACTTCGCGCCGCTGCCGGAGGACGAGTGCGCACCCGTCGTCTTCGACTGGCCGGTGCGCGACCGGCAGCAGAACCGGGACCTGAGCTACAACGGGCGCTACCCGCGGGAGTGGCTGCCGGACGACCTGGCGCAGGCACTCGAGGAGGGCGTCCGGGCGGCCCTCGACGCACTGCCGGCGGACATACGGCCGGCGGTCCGGTGCACGGTCACCAAGGCTCGCTGGCATGAAGCGGACTCCCACGAGAGGGGGTTCAGGGAGGCCGGCGCCATGGCCGTGCAGAGAGCCCTGCAACGCTGCGGCCTGGGCGACCGGGCCACGGGGAACGAGCCGAACGGGCGCCCCACGGCGACCCCACCGGTCTGAAACGTCCACGACCGGCGCGGTGACGACCATGCCGACGACCGCCTCCGGAGCCCCTGTGACCGCCCATCCCGCACAGCCGATCCGCCGCTTCCCGCCGCACCCGGTGCGGGACGTCCTCATCAGGAACGTCCGCCAGAACTCCTGTCCGGGCAAGTTCGCGATCGTCACGCTGGACTTCGCGCCGCTACCCGACGACGAGTCGGCACCGGCCGTCTTCGACTGGCCGGTGCGCGCCCGACCGGAGATCCGGCGCCGCATCCGTGCCTGGCCCGACGACCAGGAGTGGCTCGGCATTCTGGAGCGGTCACTGGAACAGGGCGTCCGTAACGCCCTCGACGCGCTCCCGGCCACCATCCGGCCGGCCGTCCGGTGCACGGTCACCGAACTCCACTGGCACGAAGTGGACTCCAACGAGTGGGCGTTCGTGAGGGCCGGCGAGATGGCCGTGGCGGAGGCTCTGCGCCGCTGCGGCATGTGACCCGGCGGCGCGGCACCCCGCTCAGGCCGCCGCCTCGGCCTCAGCCTCCGCCGCCTCCGGCCGCCGCAGCCCGTCCGCTATCGTCCGCGCCCGGTCCGACCACGGAGTGGGCCGCATCGTCGAGAAGTCCACGCGGACCAGGACCCGGTGTCCCTCGGCGTAGGTCTCGGTGCCGTCGGCCGAGCAGACCCGGAAGCCGTAGGTCAGGCCCGTACGGCCGAGGCGTTCGACCCACAGGTGCGCGGCGTAGCGGCCGGCGCTGGTGATGGGGCGCTCATAGGCCAGCCGCATCTCCTTGATGACGTTGCACATGTCACCCGCGGCGGCCCAGTCGCCGTCGAAGCCGAAGCCCCGGGCGTGCCAGTACTCGCCCCAGGCCCGCTCGACCAGCAGCGGGTAGCGGGAGTTGTGGAGCATGCCGAGCGCGTCGAGGTCGTCGAAGTGGACGGTGACGGGGACCAGTTGGCCGTACGGGACGGCGTGCGGGCCGGGGCCGGCGGTCTGGAGGGGTTCGACGCTCACGGGTGGTGCTCCTGGGTTCTTGCGCGGTAGGGCGTGACGTGGGTCGTCACATACGCGAGCCATCGTAAGCGGCCGCTTAGAATGCTTTGGCCGCCGGGGATGCGAAACTGCCCTGTCCTCACCGTTGGAAGAAGTGGAGCAGTCATGGGCCTCGGCGTGCGCTGGACCGTGCATGGTGACGGGCGCAATCCGGCCCCGGGAGCCGTGGTCAGGCCGGATGAGCGGCTGTCGTGGCCGCGGACCGCGGGCCTGGGTGCGCAGCATGTGGTGGCCATGTTCGGCGCGAGCTTTGTCGCACCCGTTCTGATGGGGCTTGACCCGAATCTCGCCATCATGATGTCCGGTGTCGCGACGGTCATCTTCCTGCTCGCTACGCGCGGCCGGGTGCCCTCCTACCTGGGCTGTTCCCTGTCGTTCGTCGGGGTCGCCGCCGTCATCCGGGCGCAGGGCGGCACCAGTGCGACGGTTACCGGGGCGGTCCTGGTCGTCGGCGTTGCCCTGTTCCTGGTGGGCCTGGCGGTCCAGCGGTTCGGGGCGCGGATCATCCATGCCGCGATGCCTCCGGTGGTCACCGGTGCGGTGGTGATGCTGATCGGCTTCAATCTGGCGCCGGTGACGGCGAGTACGTACTGGCCGCAGGATCAATGGGTGGCGCTGCTGACCATGCTGGTCACCGGGCTCGCCGTGGTCTGTCTGCGCGGCTTCTTGTCCCGGATCGCGATTTTCCTGGGCCTGGTCTTCGGCTATGCCGTGTCCTGGGTCTTCGACCGGATCTTCGGAATGATCCACTCCGTCAACGGCGCCGGGAAGGTCACCGACCACTGGCGGCTCGACTTCTCCGCCGTCGGCACAGCCGACTGGATCGGCCTGCCGTCCTTCCACGGACCCACCTTCCAGTGGTCGGCGATCCTGGTGGCGCTGCCCGTCGTGATCGCCCTGGTCGCGGAGAACGCCGGGCACGTCAAGGCCGTCGGCGAGATAACCGGCGACCCGCTGGACGACGAGCTGGGCACCGCGATCTCCGCGGACGGCGCCGCCTCGGTGCTCTCCACCGCGGTCGGCGGCCCGCCCAACACCACGTACTCCGAGAACATCGGCGTCATGGCGGCCACCCGGGTCTACTCCACCGCGGCCTACTGGGCGGCGGCCGGCTTCGCCCTGCTCTTCGGCCTGTGCCCGAAGTTCGGCGCGGTGGTGGCCGCGATCCCCGGCGGCGTACTGGGCGGCATCACCGTCATTCTCTACGGCATGATCGGCCTGCTCGGCGCCCAGATCTGGCTGCACAACAAGGTGGATCTGCGCAACCCGCTCCACCTCGTACCGGCCTCCGCGGGCATCATCATCGGCGTCGGCGGCGTCAGCCTGCACATCAGCGACAACTTCGAACTCGGCGGTATCGCGCTCGGCACGATCGTGGTGCTCACCGGCTATCACGTACTGCGCGCCCTGGCGCCCGCGCATCTCAAGGCGCCGCAGCCGCCGCTGCTGGACGAGGGCACCTCGTCGTACGACGAGGGGGCGGGCGAGGAAGGGACGGCCGGGGAGCCGGGCGAAGAGACCGACGGGGAGACCGGCGGGGAGACGGGGCCGGGGTCCCGCTGAGGGGGCGGGCGCGCAGGCCCGCTTCAGGTCGGCGTTCCGGGCGCCGTCGAACCGCGGCTCGGCAGCGCGCTCCACGCCGGCCTGAAGCGGGTCCGCGGGCGCCGCTCCGGCCGTCGGCGCTCTGTGAAGCTCAGCCGAAAAGCACAAGAGGGCGCACCAGTCATTACCCCGATCAGGTCATCGGTACACGGCAAAGGCCGCATTTCGGAGGGCTGCTGCCACGCTGAACGGATGACGACAACTCAGCAGCGGGGAACCCCGCCGGGATCCGTGGCAACGGCAGATGTCGGTGAGGTGCTGGCGCGGATGCGGGCCCTGGAAGCGGCGCTGCCCGCCGAGGACGGGGTGGCCGTCTTCAACCGGGTCTATCTGACCGTCACCGAGGCGGTGGCGCGGCGCATCGGGGACGGCGCGTTCGCGGATCCGGCGGCCGCCGGCGAGCTGGATGTCCGCTTCGCCCGGCGCTACTTCGCCGCCGTGGACGCCGCGGCCGCGGGCCTGCGCCCGCCCGCCTGCTGGCGCCCGCTCATCCAGCTGCGCCGCCATCCCGGCGTCCACCCCCTGCAGTTCGCACTGGCCGGGATCAATGCGCACATCGGCCACGACCTGGCGCTGGCGGTGATCGACACCTGCCGGTCGCTGGAGTGCGAACCGCCTGCCCTGGAAGGCGACTTCGACCGCATCGGCGTCGTCCTGACCGGTCTCGAGGAGCGGATCCGGGAGAGCCTGATGCCCGGCCCCGATCTGCTGGACATCGCCGATCCGCTCACCCATCTCGCCGGTTCCTGGAGCCTGGAGATGGCCCGGGACGCCGCCTGGGCCGCGGCCCGGATGCTGTGGGGCGCGCGCCGGCTGCCCGAGGTGGCCGAGGAGTTCGCCGAGCGGCTGGACGCGAGCGTGGGGCTGGTGGGGCGGTGTCTGCTGACACCGCTCAACTAGGGACGCGCCCTGGGGGCGGTACGTCGCGGCCGACCGCGCCGCCGGGCTGTTCGCCCGGATCCGCGCGGCCGGCCTCGTAGGACGGACTCTGTACGTCGGGCCCTGGGGCCCTGGGTCAGTCCTCGGGGAGCTCGACGGGCGCGATCTCGTCGTAGACGTCGCCGGGGCCCGGGTTGGCCCCGTCGGTGGCGCCGCCGAAGTGGTGCATCACGCCCCACACCGCGTTCAGCGCGGTCTGTACGGCGCCTTCGGCCCAGCCCGCCGTCCAGGAGATGTCGTCGCCGGCCAGGAAGATGCCGCGCTTGTCCTCGGGCAGCCGGTCCTGCATGAAGTGGGTGAACAGGCGGCGCTGGTAGCGGTAGTGACCGGGGAGGTTGGCCTTGAACGCGCCCATGAAGTAGGGCTCGTTCTCCCAGGAGACGGTGACCGGGTTGCCGATGATGTGCCCGCGGATGTCGACGTTCGGATAGATCTCCGACAGCGACTTGAGCATGACCTCCATGCGCTCGTTGGCGTTCAGCGGCAGCCACTTGAGGCTGTCGTCGCACCAGGTGTACGAGAGGCAGATGACGGCGGGCTCGTCCGGGCCGTTGTCCAGGAGGTACGTACCGCGGGTCATCCGGTCCGTCAGCGTCATCGACATGACGTCCCGGCCCGTGACCTCGTCCTTGTCCAGCCAGAACGGCCGGTCGACCGGGACGAAGAGCTTGGAGGACTCCATGTAGTGGGTGCGCTCCATCGCCGTCCAGTGGTCGATGGGGAACAGCGCATCGTCGCAGGCGATCTTGCTGAGCAGCATCCAGGACTGCGCGGTGAAGACGGCGGCCTCGTAGGTGCGGATGTCGCCGGCCGCGTCGGTCACCGTGACGCGGTTGCCCGCGGTGCGGTGCAGCCGGGTCACGGCCGGGCGCGGGGCGCCGCCGTGCAGCGTCGCGAGCGAGGTGCCCTGCGCCCAGTGGACGATCTTCTCCGGCTCGCGCTCCCACAGGCGCAGCGGGAGCTGCTGGCTGCCGCCGACGATGCCGCGGTGGTGGTCGTCGGCCTCGGTGTAGACGACCCGCAGGATCTCCAGGATGGAGTTGGGGAAGTCGGTGTCCCAGCCGCCGGTGCCGAAGCCGACCTGGCCGAAGATCTCGCGGTGGCGGAAGGACTTGAAGGCCTGGGAGTCGCAGAGGAAGCCGTAGAAGGTCTGGTTGTCGAGCTTCTCGACGAGCCGGGACCAGATCTCGCGGATCCGCGGGACGTCCCGCTCGCGCAGCGCGCGGTTCATGTCGGAGAAGTCCGCGCCCTCCTCCAGGCAGGCGTTCCAGGCGCCCATGACCTGGTGGTAGACCTCGGGGAGGTCCTCCACGGTGTGGGCGTAGTGCGACTCGCCCTTGAGGTCGACGACGGTGGAGGGGGTGTCGGGGGCCAGCGGGTTGGGGAACGGCCTGGTCGTCAGGCCCACCAGGTCGATGTAGTGCTGCAGCGCCGTCGAGGACGGCGGGAAGCGCATCGCGCCCATCTCGGCGGTCAGGCCGGCGGCCTCGGACGGGGTGCCCTCGAAGCCGACGGTCCGCAGCCGGCCGCCTATCTGGTCCGCCTCGTAGACGACGGGCTTGAGGCCCATCTTCATCAGCTCGTACGCCGTGATGATGCCGGAGAGGCCGCCGCCGATGACCGCGACCTCCTTGCCGTGCTCGGTGGCGGGGACCTGGCCGAGGCCCGCGGGGTGCGCGAGGAAGTCGTCGTAGGCGTACGGGAAGTCCGGGCCGAACATGGTGATCGGCGGCTGGGCATCCGCGTGGTGGGCGGCGGTGGGCACCGTGGACGTCATCGGGGGCGGACTCCTTGCAGGCAGGGCAGGTCGGCGGGGCAGGCCGTGCGGGCCGGCCCGGGGCGGGGCAGGGTTCTGGGGCGGCCGGGTGGGCGGTGGGCCCGGTCGGCCGGGTGGGGGTCAGGCGGGGTCAAGCGGGTTCAGGCGGAGGCCAGGCGGGGGGGAGATCACGTCAGCGGGCCGTAGAGCTCCGGCCTCCGGTCGTGCAGATACGGGTTGTGCTCCCGCGATTCCTTCAGAAAGGCGGTGTCGACTTCGGCGCGCACCAGCTGCTCGCCGCGGCCGGCGCGGGCGCGCACCACGCCGTCCGGCCCCGCCAGGCAGCTGAGCCCGACGAACTCGAACTCGCCCTCCTCGCCGACCCGGTTGACGTACGCGACATACATCTGGTTCTCGAAGGCGCGCACCGGGATGACGGATTCGGGAACGAACTGGAAGGGGTGCATCTGGGCGGTGGGCACCAGCAGCAGATCCGTGCCGGCCAGCGCATGCGCCCGGACGTTCTCGGGGAACTCGACGTCGTAGCAGATGATCACGCCGATCCGGACGCCGGCCAGCTCGGCCTGGACGACCGGCTGCTGCCCCGGGGTGAACCACTCGTGCTCGAAGCAGCCGAAGAGGTGCGTCTTGCGGTAGTTCGCAAGGTGGCTGCCATCGGAGCCGATCAGCTGCGCGGAGTTGTAGACGGCGTCGCTGTCGGGCTCGTCCTGGGCGGCGCGCTCCGGGTATCCGTAGAGAACGGCGATGCCGTGCTCGGCGGCGATCCGGCCGATCGTCCGGGCGCTCTCGCCGTCGGCGGGCTCGGCGAGGCGGTGGATGCCGTCGCCGATGGCGTAGCCGGTGAGGAACAGCTCGGGGCAGACGAGCAGTCCGGCTCCGGTGGCGGCGGCCGTGCGGGCCGCGTCCTCCAGGATCTGCAGATTGTGCGCGACATCGCCGGGCCGTCCCGAACTCTGGAGCAGGGCGGTGTGCAGGGACGGCATGGGACCCCTCGGGCAGGACGGTGCGGGCGGGACGCATTGACGGTACGGGCCGTCGGCGATCCGGGACAAGGCGCCACCGTTGCGCGTCGGCGAGGCATTCGTTGCGCGTTCAAGGGGCTCCGCGGCGATTTGTTGCGCCCGGGCGTTCACGCAGGTCGGACGGGGGCTTCACCCCGTGGCGTGCAGCCTGGGGTACTCCGCGCGCGGAGCGGGTGGGCCCTGGGTTCCACCGCGCGGCGGAAGCATGGTCACCCCGCGGCGCGGCACGCCGGTACGGCCAAGGACCCGAGCCTCACCGGCTGTCATGCCGTGGAAGGTGAAGCACTGACCGTCGCGCTCATCTCGCACCGGCGGTTGCCTTGATCACCTCCCGGACGAGTCCGCGCAGCCAGATGTGGCCGGCGTCGGCGTCCTGACGCGGGTGCCAGGCCATGGCCATGGTCATCGGCGGCAGGTCGAGCGGGATCGGCAGGGTGCGCAGCCCCAGTCCGCGGACCGTCGAAGCCGCGGTCACCTCGTTGGCCATGCCGACCGCATCGCTGTCCCGGACCATCAGCAGCGAGGCGGCAAAGGTGGGGACCGTGGCGATCACCTTGCGGCGCAGCCCCAGCTCGGCGAGGGCTGCGTCGATGGGGCCGGTCAGCCGGCCGCGACGGGAGAAGTTGATGTGCGGGGCATCGGCGTAGCGGCGCGCGGTGACCTTCGCCGTGGTGAGCGGGTGCCCCTCGCGCACCACCGCGATGCCGCGCTCCGCATACAGCTCCTCGGTACGGATCTCCGGCTCGCGACTGTCGACGACGCCGAGCTCCAGGTCCGTGGCGCCGTCGCGCAGCGAAGGAACGTCACTGTGGCTCTCGCCGAGGAAGCGCAGCACCACCTGCGGCGCCTCCCGGGCGACGCGGGCGACCAGCTGCGGGCCGACGGCGGTGACGAAGAGATCGTTGGCACTGATCGTGAACACCCGGACCAGCTCTGCCGGGTCGGTGGGTTCGGCGGGGGCCAGCACCCCCTGGGCCGCCTCCACCAGCCGCCGCACCTCGGCCCGGATCTCCAGGGCGCGCGGGGTGGGCACCATATGGCGGCCGGCGCGCACCAGGACGGGGTCGCCGACCGTCCGGCGGATCCGGCCGAGGGCGCGGCTCATGGCGGGCCCGGAGAGCCCGAGCCGGTCGGCGGCCGCGGTCACACTCTCTTCTTCCAGCAGCGCATTCAGGGCCGTCAGCAGGTTGAGGTCGACATTTGCGTTTCGCGCAACCATCACATGCACACCTTGCATTGGAGATCAACTGAGCGGCACTCTAGCGTCCCCGCCATGACCTCAACCGTTTCCCCGTCCACGCCAGTTGGAGCCGCCGTCCGGCGGCGCTCGACGGCGGCCGCGATGTGCGCCTGTGTGCTCGTCGCGCAGTCACTCGTCGCCGCGATGAACCTCGCGATACCCAAGATCGCCGCCGGCGGTCTGCACCCCTCCCCCGCCCAGCTCCTGTGGATCGTCGACATCTATGTGCTGGTCTTCGCCGGGCTGCTGGTCCCGGCCGGTGCGCTCGGCGACCGCTTCGGCCGCAAGGGCGTCCTGCTGACCGGTCTCGGCGTCTTCGCCCTGGGAGCGCTCCTGAGTGCGCTCGCCCCCACCCTCCCGGTCCTGCTGGCGGGCCGCGCGATATCGGGTGCGGGCGCCGCGCTGACCGTCCCGGCCACCATGTCCCTGCTGCTGCACGCCACCCCGCCCGACCGGAAGGCCGGTGCGGTCGCCGCCTGGAGCGCAGCCCTCGGCATCGGCGGGATGGCGGGTAACGCCGGCGGCGCGCTGATCCTTCAATACCTGCCCTGGCAGGGCCTGTTCTGGGCGTATGTCCCGCTGGGTCTTGGCTTGCTGTGGTGGGTGGCGGGCGCCGCGCCCCGGGTGCCGCGGCAGACCGCGGCGCTGGATCTGCCGGGTTCGGCGCTGCTGGTCCTGGGGGCGGCCGCCCTGCTCTTCGGCGTCATCGAGGGACCGGGGCTGGGCTGGGCCTCGCTCCCGGTGACCGGCGCCTTCGCCCTGGCCGTGGTGGTGTTCACCCTCTTCGTACGGCACGGACTGCGGACCGCGCACCCGGTGCTGGACCCCCGCCTGTTCCGCCTGCCGCGGCTGCGCGCCGGAGCCGCGGGCCTGGCCGTCACCTTCTTCGGGATGTTCTCCCTCTTCTACGTCAACGCCCAGTTCCTGCAGTACGTGAAGGGCTACTCGCCCCTCCAGACCGGCTGTGCGATCGTGCCGCTGGCCTTCGGGATGATGGCGGTGACCCGCTACGGCATGCGCAGCGCACACCGGTTCGGCGAGGCCCGGACGTGCGGCGCCGGGCTGGCCCTGATAGCCGTCGGCCTGCTGCTGCTCTCCACCGCGACCGCCCGCACGCCGTACGTGCTCTACCTGCCCTTCCTCCTGGTGATGTCCGCCGGTGCGGGCCTGGCGATGCCCACGCTCTCGCATGCCGTCGTGACGTCCGTACCGGCCCGGCAGGCCGGTATGGGCTCCGGACTCCAGGGCGCGGCAAGGGAGTTGGGCGCGGCGCTGGGCATCGCCGTCATCGGTACCGTCCTGTCCGTCCGCTTCACCTCGGCCACCGGGCACGGCACCGCCGAGGCCACCGCCTTCACCGACGCCACGGCGCTGGGCTATCGCCTCGCGGCGGGCGTGGTGCTGGTCGTGGGGGCGGCGGTGGCGTACGGCCTGCGGACCGGGAAGCAGGCGGGCGCGGGCCGGGAACGGACCGGCCCGTGACGGCGTCGTAGTGATCATGGATGGCACGACCGAACGGCTTGCCGAACAGGTAATAGAGAGCTGGCCCGCCTTCCACCGGGCCACCGCGAGCGCCGAGTGCGATGCGGCCGTACTCGACTGTGCCGCCCGGCTCGCCGCCGATCCGGGCGGGGAGCACGCCTGTCTGTGGGTGTACGGGCTGGCGGAGATGGCGGGGTACCTCACCGGCCGGCCGGGGGCCGCGGCCGAGGTCGGGCAGCGCGCCGTCGACGCGCTGCTCGCCGCCCACCACGCCCTGAGCGGCCTGCCCTGTGAGCACGAAACGCACCCGTACGAACAGGACCTGGAACGTATGGAGGACGACGACATCTGGTACGAGGTCCCCGATGTGCTGCTCCTGAGCAACGGCGAGGCGGAGGACGAGGAGTGGCACAAGGAGGCCCCCAAGGAGCTCTATCTGTGCCCGCGCAATGTCGCCGCGTATGCGCATGTCACGGCGGACATCATCGCCCCGGGCAGCGTACCGGTCACCGGCCGGGAGGACGGGTGCGCCCTCTCGGACCTGCTGCCCGGCGACCAGCGCGACACCCTGCGGCACCTTTCCCAGACCCTCAACGACTATCCGACCGGGAGCCCGGACGACGATCTCCTCGGTGCGGCGCTCGTCCCCGGCCACCTCACCAAGGGGGTGCGGGCCGGCTACCTCGTCACCCTGTGCGTGTGCAGCTGGTACGCGGTCTCCGGGCGCATCCAGGAGCAGTCCGTCCTCGACGAGATGATCCAAGGGGTGGAGACCGTACTGCAGGGGATTGCGGACGAGCCCTGCACCCACAAGGGCGGCGAACACCCCAGCCTCGGTGGCGATCCCGACAGGGATGACGGCCCCGACGTGGACATCGAGAGCGGCACGGCTCTGCGCAGCCCCGGCGGGCGGGCAGACCTCCAACGGTCGCACGCGGCCGGCTTCGGCCCGTCGCTGGAGGCGTGGACGTGCCCGGCCTTCCTGCGGGCACTGGCCAAGGAGACGCTGGACACCCTGGCGGAGGGCCCCGGAGACCCGTGCCCCTGGTAGGACACCCGTCCTTGACCTCAAGTCCACTTGAGGCAGCAGGATCGCCCGCCATGGACACCGAAACGCAGACCGCACCACACAGCGAAGGACAAGCCGGTGCGGACCTGGAGGCGATGCAGCGACAGCTCCGGCGCCTCACCGACCGCGCCGAGATCACCGACCTCCTGGACCGCTGCCTCCGGTCGCTGGACGAGGGGCGGTTCGACGAGGAATGGGCCCGCGCCTTGCACACCGAGGACGTCACCGCCGAGATGCCGGTCGGGACGGTGCACGGCCGCGATGCCGTGCCGGCGCGGGTACGGCGCGGGATGGCCCTGTTCGACCGGACCGTGCATCTGGGCACCAACGCCGTCATCGAGAGCGACGGCGACCGGGCCACCGCCCGCGGCGCCCAGCTCAGCACGCACGTCCTGGCGGACGGCGCGGAGGGTGCCGGGGACCTCTTCATCTCCGCGGGCCACGCCGACAGCGAGCTGGTGCGGACCCCGGACGGCTGGCGGATCGCGGCCACGTCGCTGCGCATCGTAGGGACCCGGGGCACACCGCCCCGGCTTCCGGAGAACCCTGGCGGCCTGAGCGGGGAATACCACCCCGCCCCCACCCGTTGTGGCCCCGCAGGGGGCGCTCGCATCCCCTAGGAGATCCGTTCGCCCACCCCCTAAGGGCCGCCCGCCCCTCAGGGCCGCCCGCCCCTAAGTCGGCGCCCCCGACCCGAACCTCCGCAGCAGCGGGGAGAGCACCAGCACGGACTTCGTCCGCTCCACGAACGGCTCGCCCGCTATCCGTTCCAGCACCCGCTCGAAGTGCCGCATATCGGCGGCGAAGACCTGGACGATGGCGTCCGCCTCACCGGTGACGGTGGAGGCGGACGCCACTTCCGGGTAGCGCGACAGACCGCGGTGGATCGCCTCGGGCGAGGTGTTGCGGCTGCAGTAGAGCTCGATGAACCCCTCGGTCTCCCAGCCGAGCGCGGCCGGATCGACCCGTACGGTGAATCCGGTGATGGCGCCGTCGGCCCGCAGCCGGTCCACCCGGCGCTTGACGGCCGGGGCGGAGAGCCCGACCTCCTGGCCGATGTCGGCATAGCTGCGGCGGGCGTCCTCGGCGAGGGCGTGGACGATGCGTTCGTCGAGATCGTTCAGTCGCACTGCGGGTGGATCACTTTTCTGCTGTGGCCAATCGGGAGCGGCGCATGCCGTATCCGAAGTAGACCACAAGGCCGACGGCCATCCAGACCCCGAAGACCACCCAGGTCACGGCGTCGAGGCTGCCCATCATGTAGACGCAGAGAAGGAAGCCGATCGCGGGGAACAGGGGCGAGAGCGGCGTACGGAAGGTGCGCGGCATATCCGGGCGCTTGTAGCGCAGCACCACGACGGCCACATTGACCAGCGCGAACGCGAAGAGCGTGCCGATGCTGGTGGCGTCGGCCAGCTGGCCCAGCGGGATCGCCGCGGCGAGCACTCCGCAGAACAGCGAGACGATCACGGTGTTGGCCCGGGGTGCGCCGCTCTTGGCGTGCACCTTGGAGAACACCTTGGGCACCAGGCCGTCCCGGGACATCGCGAAGAGGATGCGGGTCTGGCCGTACAGGACGGTCAGGACGACGCTCGCGATGGCGATGACCGCGCCGAAGGCGAGCAGCACGGCCCAGAAGTTCTGTCCGGAGACGTCCTTCATGATCCCGGCCAGGGCGGCTTCCGAGCCCTGGAACTTCTTCCAGGGCATCGCACCGACCGCGATGGCCGCGACCAGGCAGTACAGCGCGGTGACGATGATCAGCGAGAGCATGATCGCGCGCGGCAGGTCGCGCTGCGGGTTCTTGGCCTCCTCGCCGGCCGTCGAAGCGGCGTCGAAGCCGATGTAGGAGAAGAACAGGGTGGCACCCGCGGCGCTGACGCCGGTCATGCCCAGCGGCATGAAGTCGGCGTAGTTGCCCGAGCGCACGCCCTGCAGGGCGACGCCGCAGAACAGCAGCAGCGCGACGATCTTGACAGCCACCATGATGGTGTTGGCGCGGGCGCTCTCCTTGGCCCCGCCCAGCAGGAAGACCATGGCCAGCATCACGACCAGCAGGGCCGGGAGGTTGAAGATGCCGCCGTCACCGGGCGGCTGGGACAGCGCGTCGGGGATGGTGAACCCGAAGGTGCCGCCGAGGAACTCGTTCAGATACTGGCCCCAGCCGACGGCGACGGCCGCGACCGAGACGCCGTACTCCAGGATCAGGCACCAGCCGCAGATCCAGGCGACCAGCTCGCCGAGGGTGGCGTAGGCGTAGGAGTACGACGACCCCGAGACCGGGATGGTGCCGGCCAGCTCCGCGTAGGACAGCGCGGAGAACAGGGCGGTGATACCGGCGATGACGAACGAGATGATGACCGCGGGTCCGGCGTCCGGGACGGCCTCGCCGAGGACGACGAAGATGCCGGTGCCCAGTGTGGCGCCGATGCTGATCATGGTCAGCTGCCACATGCCCATCGAGCGGCGGAGCGTGCCGCCCTCTCCCTGGCCGCCCTCGGCCACCAGCCGTTCGACGGGCTTGCGCCGCATCAGCCGGGTGCCGAGACCGCCCTGGGCGGGTGGTCGGGGGTCGCTGGCCCCTGCGGGCGGGGCTGCGCCGTGCTCCAACACTGGGGTGGCTCCTTTATCGCTGCCGGTCGGATGGCGGAATCCGGTGCGGATTCCGTTGACGGTTCCGATGACGGGGTCCGGAGGGCGCGCCCACTGTGGTGGGCCCTCACGGAGACGGATGGCAGCGACCGACGGCGGTCCGTGCGCGGGCATGCCGAAGCAACCCACACAAAGGGGAGACCGCCGAGCAGGCGGCCTCCGCCACTCCACGTACCGCGGTGAACCTTACGGCCCCGCGCTGACCTGCCGTAATGCGGGTTCCTTGCGCAATGGCGAACGATCGTTGCGCACCGGCGGGGCGGACGGTGGTTCGTTGCGCGAAGGCGTCCAAAATCACCGTGAAGCCCGGGAGGCGGCCCGGCCCGGAAACGCGAGCGGCCCCGCACCGGTCGGTGCGGGGCCGCTCGATCAGGCTCTAGCTCCAGCTGTCGTGGAGCGGCTTGCCCTCCGCGTAACCCGCGGCGCTCTGCACGCCGACCACGGCCTTCTCGGCGAACTCCTCCAGGGAGCCCGCGCCCGCGTAGGTGCAGGAGCTGCGGACGCCCGCGATGATCGAGTCGATCAGGTCCTCGACGCCGGGGCGTGCCTGGTCGATGAACATCCGTGAGGTGGAGATCCCCTCCTCGAACAGACCCTTGCGGGCCCGGTCGTAGGACGACTCCTCGCTCGTCCGCCGCTGCACCGCACGCGCGGAGGCCATGCCGAAGCTCTCCTTGTACGGACGGCCGTCGGCGGTGTGCTGGAGGTCGCCGGGCGACTCCAGCGTGCCGGCGAACCAGGAGCCGATCATGACGTTGGACGCGCCCGCGGCCAGCGCCATCGCGACATCGCGGGGGTGGCGCACGCCGCCGTCGGCCCAGACGTGCTTGCCGTACTTCTTGGCCTCGGCGGCGCACTCGAGCACCGCGGAGAACTGCGGCCGGCCCACGCCGGTCATCATCCGGGTGGTGCACATGGCGCCCGGCCCGACGCCGACCTTGATGATGTCCGCGCCGGCCTCGATCAGGTCCCGGACGCCCTCGGCGGCGACGATGTTGCCCGCCACGATCGGCACCTGCGGGTCCAGGGCACGCACGGCCTTGACGGCGCTGATCATGCCCTCCTGGTGGCCGTGCGCGGTGTCCACCACGAGCGTGTCCACACCGGCGTCCAGCAGCGCCTTGGCCTTGCCCGCCACATCGCCGTTGATGCCGACGGCGGCGGCGATCCGCAGCTTGCCGTTGGCGTCGGTGGCGGGGGTGTAGAGGGTGGCGCGCAGCGCGCCCTTACGGGTCAGGATGCCGACGAGCAGGCCGTCCGCGTCGACCGCGGGGGCGAGCTTGCGGTTGGCGGCGTCGAGGCGGTTGAAGGCCTCCCGCGGGTCGATGTCGGCGTCCAGGACCAGCAGGTCCCTGGACATGACCTCGGACACCTGGGTGAAGCGGTCCACCCCGGCCAGGTCGTGCTCGGTGACGACGCCGATCGGACGGCCGCTCTCGACGACGATGCCCGCGCCGTGCGCCCGCTTGGGCAGCAGCGACAGCGCGTCCGCGACGGTCGAGACCGGGGACAGCACGATCGGGGTGTCCAGGACGAGGTGCCGGCGCTTGACCCAGGTCACGACCTCGGTGACGACATCGTGCGGGATGTCCTGGGGGATGACGACCAGGCCACCGCGGCGGGCGACGGTCTCGGCCATCCGGCGGCCGGCGATCGCCGTCATGTTGGCGACGACCAGAGGAATGGTGGTGCCGGTCCCGTCGGGCGCGGACAGATCCACACCCTGCCGGGAACCCACCGCGGAGCGGCTGGGCACCATGAACACATCGTCGTACGTCAGGTCGTACGGCGGCTTGGCATCGTTCAGGAAACGCATACTGGCTCTCTCACCTGCGGTTTTACGTCTGGGCCGGTGGGGAGTCAGCACCGAACCGAACCCCGGGTCAGGCTGCGGCTCCTAGGACATCATCTCTCATCCACACCGGAACAGGCGAACCGGTGTTCCCTTTGGTGTACTCGAACAAACGCCCCTGGGCGTTCCTACGAGCCGCGTCGCGCCGCCCCGCGCGCCATGATCACGGCGAGCCCGGTGTCCGTTCCGCGCCAGTATCCGACCGCGTCCGCGAGCACGCCCTCGACGACGCTCCAGTCGTCCGGTGCGGCCGACGCGTACCCCTGCCACCCCGTGAGGACCAGCAGCCGGCCGCCCTCGGCGGGGCACCAGGACAGATCGGTGAGGCAGTCGGCGAGCGCGTCCCAGTTCCGGCCGAACCAGTGCGGCAGCCGCAGCGAGCGGGCGCACCGCTCCATGAACTCCGCCTTGTCCACGGTCCCTTCGAGATCGAGGGTGGCACCGCTCCATCCGGCGTCCCGGGCGGCGGCCAGCGCATCCGCCACCGACCGGTCCGCGGGCCAGGACAACACCCCCGCAGGCGTGGTGCCGTCGAGCACGGCCGCCAGCGGCCGGGGCACAGAACCCGTCATCGGAGCACCGCCTGACTGCATCCCCCGGGGGCCGCCGCCCGGCGCCCCGGCCGCATCCCCGCGCCGCCGCCATCGCCATCGGCGCCGCCGGCCACACCCTCCGCGAACCTCATCGCAACACCGCCTTGAACGTCCGGTAGTGATCGTCGGTGTAGTACGTCTCGTGGCCCTCGCCGGTGACGAGGCGGCGGGCGCCGCGGTCCGGTGAGCCCGGCGTGGGGACCGTGTACTCGTGGTAGTAGCCGCGCGGGTGGGCGGGCAGCAGCCGCTCGCGATTGCCGAAGACGGTGCCGTCCTGGGCGTACGGGAAGGGCCCGCCGGCATCGATGAGCCGGAGCGTGTCGCGCGCCTGCGGGGGCAGCATGCCCGCGGGGAGGAGGGTCATGCCCTTGGCCCAGCCGGGTACGCGGGGCGAGCCGGGGACGCCGGACACGGTCGGCGGTGAACTCGCCTTCTGGCCCGCGCCCGTGGAACATCCGGTGAGCACCAGCAGCAGCCCGGCGAGCAGCGCGCCGATGAGGGCGGCGGCCCGGCGCGGGGCGGAGTGGATCACCATGGCGCCGATGCTGTCACAGCCGCGCCCGCGCTGCCCGCCGGTGAACGCGGCGGCACACAGGCGGGCGGCGGCTGAATCAGGGGCCGTGAGGCCCCGTCAGGCCCCCATCAGGCCCCGTCGGGGTCCGCCCGGTCGAGGGCGGGTCGCGGCCCGGGGCCGGTCTCCAGGAGCAGGTGGTCGGCGGCGGCGGTATCCGTCACCAGGCTGGTCACCAGGCCGGAGCGCAGCACCGCGCCGATTGCCGCGGCCTTGCGCCGGCCGCCCGCGATCGCCACGACCTCGGGGATCCGGCGCAGCCGGTCCCCCTCGACCGTGATGCAGCGTTCGCCCAGGTCACGGCCGATACGGCGGCCCTCGGAGTCGAAGAGATGCGCGGACATCTCGGCGGCCGCACCCAGCGAGGCGTAGTGCTCCCGCTCGTCCTCGGACAGCATGTCGTAGACCGTCGAGACGCCCGGCTCCCAGGAGCCGATGGAGACACAGGCGACGGTGACCTTGTCGAAGTACTCGAAGGCGCGGGCGATCCCGGTCTGGCCGCGCAGTGCGGCGGCGGTGGCCGAGTCGGGCAGCAGCATCGGCGCATAGATCGGGTGTGCCTCGCCGCCGGAGACATCGGCCGCGCGGCGGACCGCCTCGACCGAGCCGCGGTCCGCGGTGCCCGCGTCGTAGACGCCGGTCAGCTGGACGACGGTGCACGGCGGGAGCCGGTGCAGCGCGGCCGCCATGTGGATGGTCGACCGGCCCCAGGCCAGGCCCAGCACATCGCCCTCGGCGACCAGCTCGCCCAGCAGGTCGGCCGCCACCTCGCCGAGGTTCTCGGGGTCCGCGGCGTCCTCGGACGCGTCCGCGGGCGACTCGACGACGACCGCGTGCCGCAGGCCGTAGCGGGCCCGCAGGGCGTCGGAGCGTTCGGCGTCGAGTTCGGAGGGCACCCGGATCTCGATCCGTACGAGATCGCGCTCGAGCGCCGTCTCCAGCACCCGCGCGACCTTGAACCGGCTGACGCCGAACTCATCGGCGATCTGGATCTTGGACTTGCCCTCAAGATAGAAGCGGCGGGCCATCGCCGCCGCCTGCACCAGCTCGGCGGGGCCCATTCCGGACTGTGGGCGGCTGGCTACCACGAAATTCTCCCCTTTTGCGCATCTGATCGAGTCTTTGCTCATCCTTTCAGAAACATGAGGTGTACGGGGACCATGACCACCTCGACGGCCGTGAACGCTCGGTTGCGACTCGGACAACCGACGGCACGGCCGTCATCACCGGAGGCGGCCCGCCCCGTGCACCCCGTCCGGCTCAGTGCGCGCAGCCCCAGCTCGCCGCCGTCGCCGCGTCGGCCTTCGCCCGCAGATCCCGCACCGCCTTGGCCGGATCGTCCGCGCCGTAGACGGCCGAACCCGCCACGAACACATCGGCGCCGGCCTCCGCACACCGCTCGATGGTGGCGTCCGAGACCCCGCCGTCCACCTGGAGCCACAGCTCCAGACCGTGCTTCGAGATCAGCTCACGGGTGCGGCGGATCTTCGGCAGCATGATGTCCAGGAACGCCTGGCCGCCGAAGCCCGGCTCCACGGTCATGATCAGCAGCATGTCGAGCTCGGGGAGCAGATCCTCGTACGGCTCGATCGGCGTGGCCGGCTTCAGCGCCATCGAGGCCCGCGCCCCCTTGGCCCGGATCTCCCGCGCCAGCCGTACGGGCGCCGCCGCGGCCTCCGCGTGGAAGGTCACCGATCCGGCCCCGGCCTCGATGTACTGCGGCGCCCAGCGGTCCGGGTCCTCGATCATCAGATGCAGATCGAGCGGGGTGTCCGTCGCCTTGCTCAGCGACTCGACGACCGGCACACCGAGCGTGAGGTTCGGGACGAAGTGGTTGTCCATGACGTCGACATGGAGCCAGTCGGCGCCCTCGACGGCCTTCGCCTCCTCGGCAAGGCGGGCGAAGTCTGCGGACAGGATGCTGGGGTTGATCAAGGCCATGTCACCAGTATGGCGTGCGGCCCGCGGGCCGACGGAGGGGGGCGACCGTCACCGCAGGTCGACCGCCCTGTAGCTACGCAACCGCCCCGGCCGGGGACACCGGCCGGGGCGGCATGTGCGTGCGGCGGCTGCCTCAGACGAGGGTTGCCAGCGCCTGGTTCAAGGTCTGCGACGGACGCATGACCGCCGAGGCCTTGGCGACCTCGGGCCGGTAGTAGCCGCCGATGTCGGCCGGCGAGCCCTGCACCGCAATCAGCTCGTCGACGATGGTCTGCTCCTGCTCGGCCAGCGTCTTGGCCAGGGCCGCGAACGCCTGAGCGAGCTGGGTGTCGTCGGTCTGCTTGGCCAGCTCCTGCGCCCAGTACAGCGCAAGGTAGAAGTGGCTGCCGCGGTTGTCGATGCCACCGAGGCGGCGGCTGGGCGACTTGTCGTTCTCCAGGAACGTGGCCGTCGCGCGGTCGAGGGTGTCGGCGAGCACCTGGGCGCGCGCATTGCCCGTGGTCTGCGCGAGGTGCTCGAAGCTGACCCCCAGCGCGAGGAACTCGCCCAGGCTGTCCCAGCGCAGGTAGTTCTCCTTGACCAGCTGCTGGACGTGCTTGGGCGCGGAGCCGCCGGCACCGGTCTCGAACAGCCCGCCGCCGTTCATCAGCGGCACGACGGAGAGCATCTTGGCGCTGGTGCCCAGCTCCAGGATCGGGAACAGGTCCGTCAGGTAGTCACGCAGCACATTGCCGGTGACCGAGATCGTGTTCTCGCCGCGGCGGATGCGCTCGAGCGAGAACGTGATCGCGTCGACGGGCGACATGATCTCGATCTGCAGGCCCTCGGTGTCGTGCTCCGGCAGGTACTGCTTGACCTTGGCGATCAGGGCGGCGTCGTGCGCCCGGCCCTCGTCCAGCCAGAACACGGCCGGGTCGCCGGTCGCGCGGGCGCGGGTGACGGCGAGCTTGACCCAGTCCTGGATCGGCGCGTCCTTGGTCTGGCACATCCGGAACACATCGCCGGCGCCGACGACCTGCTCCAGCACGGCGTGACCGGCCTCGTCGACGACCCGCACGGTACCCGTGGCGGGGATCTCGAAGGTCTTGTCGTGGCTGCCGTACTCCTCGGCCTTCTGCGCCATCAGACCGACGTTCGGCACCGAGCCCATGGTCGACGGGTCGTACGCGCCGTTCGCGCGGCAGTCGTCGATGACGACCTGGTAGATGCCGGCGTAGCAGCTGTCGGGGATGACCGCCAGGGTGTCGGCCTCCTCGCCGTCCGGGCCCCACATGTGGCCGGACGTACGGATCATGGCCGGCATCGAGGCATCGACGATGACATCGCTCGGCACGTGCAGGTTGGTGATGCCGCGGTCGGAGTCGACCATCGCCAGCTCCGGGCCCTCGGCCAGCTCGGCCTCGAAGGACGCCTTGATCGCCGCGCCCTCGGGCAGCGACTCCAGGCCCTTGAGGATGCCGCCCAGACCGTCGTTCGGGGTCAGCCCGGCCGCGGCGAGCGCCGCACCGTGCTCGGCGAAGGTGTTCGGGAAGAAGGCCCGTACGACGTGCCCGAAGATGATCGGGTCCGAGACCTTCATCATCGTGGCCTTGAGGTGTACGGAGAACAGCACGCCATCGGCCTTGGCGCGGGCGACCTGCGCCGTGAGGAACTCCCGCAGCGCCCCGACGCGCATGACGGACGCGTCCACGACCTCGCCCGCCAGGACCGGCACCGACTCGCGCAGCACGGTGGTGCTGCCGTCGTCCCCGTGCAGCTCGATGCGCAGCGAGCCGGCCTCACCGATCACCGCGGACTTCTCGGTGGAGCGGAAGTCGTCAACGCCCATGGTCGCGACGTTCGTCTTCGACTCGGGCGTCCAGGCACCCATCCGGTGCGGGTGCGCCTTGGCGTAGTTCTTCACCGCGGCCGCGGCACGGCGGTCCGAATTGCCCTCGCGCAGCACCGGGTTGACGGCGCTGCCCTTGACCTTGTCGTAGCGCGCACGGACGTCCTTTTCCTCGTCGGTCTTCGGGTCGTCCGGGTAGTCCGGCAGCGCGTAGCCCTGCTTCTGCAGCTCGGC
Organism: Streptomyces sp. NPDC048483; assembly: GCF_040651455.1. Taxonomy (NCBI): domain Bacteria; kingdom Bacillati; phylum Actinomycetota; class Actinomycetes; order Kitasatosporales; family Streptomycetaceae; genus Streptomyces; species Streptomyces sp. NPDC048483. Next base: position 725 of record NZ_JBEZJZ010000123.1, on the reverse strand, counting down.
GACGGCCGCCTTCAGCTGCGGGATCGACGCCGAGATGTTCGGCAGCTTGATGATGTTCGCGCCGGGCGTCTTGGCCAGCTCACCGAGCTCGGCGAGCGCGTCCTCGATGCGCTGCCCCTCCTCAAGGTGCTCGGGGAAGCCGGCGATGATCCGCCCGGCCAGGGAGATGTCGCGGGTCTCCACCGTGACACCGGCCGTCGATGCGTATGCCTGGATCACAGGCAGGAACGAATACGTCGCCAGGGCCGGAGCCTCGTCAGTGTGCGTATAGATGATGGTCGAGTCAGTCACCGGGTGCTCCGCTCCAGGTCTCTCCACGTCTCCAACATTGCTCGACATCAAGATATCTCGTGATCGGGTACCTCTCGACAGGGGCCCGCGTCCCGGCCCGCATCCCCGGACGCCGGCACGCCCAAGTCGCCCATGTCCTCCCGAAGGCGCCGCCGTGCCGCATCCAGCCGTGCGCCGTAGTCAGCGGCGAAGATTTCGGGCAGCGCCTTGTCCAGCGTCCCGGCGATGCGGTGGATCGGAGCCCATACGGCCGGGTCGTCGACCATCCGGTCGAGGTCGGTCATCTGCACCCGCTCCAGCCAGTCCGAGAGGACCAGCGCCTCGTCCGGGGTGAGCCGGATCGTGATCTGCGAATTCTCCACGGGCAGAACCTAGAGGACGCAGCCCGGCGGCCCGGCACGTCGTGCCGGGCCCCCCGGGGCGGAGAAGGGCCG
>NZ_JBEZJZ010000122.1:0-23608 GCF_040651455.1 Streptomyces sp. NPDC048483 | reverse complement strand
CTGCCCGCGGAGCACCCGCTGCTGGGTGCGACGCTCACCCTCGCGGACTCCGGCGAGGTGCTGTTCACGGGCAGGCTGTCGTTGCAGACGTACCCGTGGCTGACCGACCACGTCGTGGGCGGCAGCGTTCTCTTCCCGGCCACCGGCTTCCTGGAGCTGGCCGTGCGCGCCGGTGACCAGGTCGGCTGCGACCGGGTCGACGAGTTCGTCCTGCTCACGCCCCTGACGCTTACGGAGGACGGCGCCGCGCAGGTCCAGGTGCTGGTCGGTGCCCCGGACGAAGCGGGTGCCCGGACGGTCTCGGTGCACTCGCGCGCCGACGGGCCCGCCGACCAGCCATGGATCCAGCACGCCCACGGCACGCTGACCAGCGGTGAGCGGATCGCGGACTTCGGTTCCCAGGCCTGGCCGCCGCAGGACGCCGTGGTCGTGGATCTGGAGGGCTTCTACGACGGGACCGGGTACGGTCCGGCCTTCCAGGGCCTGCGCGCCGTGTGGCGGAGCGGGGACGAGGTCTTCGTCGAGGCCGCGCTGCCGGACCGGGCCGCCGAGGAGGCCGGGGCCTTCGGGATCCACCCGGCGCTGCTGGACGCGGTGCTCCAGTCCCACCGGCTGGCCGGAGTCGGCAGCGAGCAGGAACTCCTCCTGCCGTTCGCCTGGCGGGGTGTGTCGCTGCACGCCGGGGGAGCGGCGGTGCTGCGGGCCCGGGTGGTGAAGACCGGTGACGACTCGGTGTCCCTCGCGGCCGTCGACGTCGAAGGCGCCCCTGTGCTGTCCGCCGAGGCGCTCGTCCTTCGCGGCCAACCGGCCGATGCGGCAACCTCGTTGCCGGCACTGCGTCGCGCGGAGTACGACGCGTTGCTCTCGCTGGACTGGGTGGCGGCGCCCGAGGTGCAGCCCGCCGACGTCCGGTGTGTGTCCCTGGGCGCCGAGGAGCTGGGTGCGGGCGCGTCGGTCGCGTCCCTGGCGGACCTCGCGGGGGACGAGGACCTCGTGATGGTGCCCGTGTCCGGTGGTACGGGCGATGACGTGCCCACCGTGGCGCACGAGCTCACCTCCCGGGTCCTGGGCCTGCTCCAGGAGTGGGCGGGGCGGGAGGAGTCCGCTGCCGCGCGTCTGGTGTTCGTCACGCGCGGCGCCGTCTCCGCCGTCGAGGGCGAGTCCGTACGGGATGTGGCCGCCGCCGCGGTGTGGGGCCTGGTGCGTGCGGCGCAGGCGGAGCACCCCGGGCGGATCGCGCTGCTGGACCTCGACGACGGAGACCTGACCGGGGTGCTCGCGGACCTGCCGGGTCTGCTGGCCACCGACGACGCCCAGTTCGTGGTCCGCGACGGCGCCGTCCGGGTGGCGCGACTGGCTCCTCTCAGCAGCGGTGCGGGGCTGTTGCCGCCCGCCGAGGTGCCGTGGCGGCTGGACAGCGCGGCCAGGGGCAGCCTGGACAAGCTGGTCCTCGCTCCCTGCCCGGAGATCAGGGAACCCCTTACCGAGGGTCAGGTCCGCCTCCGGGTCCAGGCCGCCGGTGTCAACTTCCGTGACGTTCTGGACGCCCTGGGGATGTACCCGGGCGAAGCCGGACCGCTGGGTGCCGAGGCCGCCGGAGTGGTGACCGAGACCGGGCCCGGCGTGCGCGGACTGCGCCCGGGGGACCAGGTGACCGGCCTGGTCTCCGGCGGCTTCGGCCCGGAGGCCGTCGCCGACGAGCGGCTGCTGACCCGCATCCCCGAGGGCTGGTCGGCCGAGCGGGCCGCCTCCGTACCGCTGGTCTTCCTGACGGCGTACTACGCCTTGAAGGACCTCGCCGCTCTCCAACCCGGCCAGTCGATCCTCGTGCACGCCGGGGCCGGTGGTGTCGGAATGGCGGCGATCCAGCTGGCCCGGCACCTTGGTGCCGAGGTGTTCGCCACGGCCGGCGAGGGCAAGTGGGACGCGCTGCGGGAGCTTGGCGTCGCGGACGACCACATCGCCTCCTCCCGTACGACCGACTTCGAGGAGCGTTTCCGGGCGGTCACCGGTGGCCGCGGCGTGGACGTGGTCCTCAACGCCCTCACGGGGGAAACCGTCGACGCCTCCTTGCGGTTGACCGCCCCGGGCGGCCGCTTCCTGGAGATGGGCCGGACGGACATCCGTGACCCCCGGTCCGCCGGCGGAGTGCACTACCGCGCCTTCGACCTCGCGGAAGCGGGCCCGGAGCGTACCCGGGACATGCTCGGCGCACTGCGGGAGTTGTTCGCCCAGGACGTGTTGCGTCCGCTGCCGGTGACGACCTGGGACGTCCGGCGGGCGCCGGAGGCGTTCCGGTTCATGAGCCGTGCGCAGCACGTCGGGAAGATCGTGCTGACCCTGCCGCGGGCGTGGGACCCGGACGGTACGGTGCTGGTCACCGGCGGTACCGGTGGGCTGGGTGGCGAGCTGGCCCGGCACCTGGTGACCGAGCGCGGCATGCGGCATCTGCTGCTGGTCAGCCGCAGCGGTCCGGAGGCGGCGGGCGCGGACGAGCTGCGGGCGGAGCTGGCCGGTCACGGTGCCGAGGTGACCCTCCTCGCGTGCGACGTGGCCGACCGAGAGGCGGTGGCTGCGGCAGTGGGCGCGGTGCCCGCCGCGCACCCGCTGACTGCTGTGATCCATACCGCCGGCATCCTCGACGGTGACGAGGTGGCGTCGTTGACGCCCGAGCGGCTGTCGGCCGTACTGCGTTCGAAGGTGGACGCGGCCTGGCACCTGCACGAGGCCACCAAGGACCTCGACCTCGCCGCGTTCGTGCTGTACTCGTCCGTCTCGGGCGTCATGGGGAGCGCCGGTCATGGCGGCTACGCCGCGGGCAACGCCTTCCTCGACGCGCTGGCCCGCCACCGTACGGCGCAGGGCCTGCCCGCCCAGTCCCTCGCGTGGGGCGCCTGGGCGAAGGAGGACGGGATCACGCGGGCGTCGTCCGCCACGGAACCGGAGCGGATCGCTTCCCTGGACGTGCCGCCGCTGTCGGTCGCGCGGGGACTGGCGCTGTTCGACGCCGCCACCGCGACCGACGAGGCGCACCTCGTCCCGATCGGGCCCCTGGCCACGGGTGCCCAGGGCCGCGCCGCCGTGCCTCCGGTGCTGCGGGGCCTGGTCAAGGGCGCCCGCCGTACGGCCGCGGTCTCCGCCGGCGGCACCGAAGCGGCCCTGCGACTGACCCGGCGGCTGACGGAGCTGAGCGAGGACGAGCGGACCGCCTTCGCCGTCGACCTCGTACGGACCGAGGCCGCCGCCGTGCTCGGGCACGCCTCCGCCAAGGCGATCGACGCCCGGCGGGAGTTCAACGACCTGGGCTTCGACTCGCTGACCGCCGTCGAACTGCGCAACCGGCTCTCCACCGCCACGGGCCTGCGGCTGACCGCCACCCTCGTCTTCGACTACCCCACCCCCACCGCACTCGCCGAACACCTCGTCGGCGTACTCCTCGACCGGCACGCCGAGCCCCACGCTCCCGCCGCGACGACCACGGCGCCCGCCGAGGACCCGATCGTCATCGTCGGGATGGCCTGCCGGCTGCCCGGCGGCGTGCGGTCCCCGGAAGACCTGTGGCGGCTCGTCCTCGACGGGCGCGACGGCATCACCGACTTCCCCACCGACCGGGGCTGGGACCTGGAAACCCTGCTGGGCGGGGCGGCGGGCGACCAGGGCCGCAGTTCGGCGTCCAAGGGCGGCTTCCTGGACGACCTCGGGGAATTCGACGCCCCCTTCTTCGGGATCTCACCCCGCGAAGCCATGGCGATGGACCCGCAGCAGCGGCTGATGCTGGAGACCTCCTGGGAGGCGATGGAGCGGGCCGGCATCGACCCGGAGTCCCTGCGGGGCACCGAGACCGGTGTGTTCGTCGGCACCAGCGGCTCCGACTACGGCAGCATCCTGATGAACTCCAGCGAGGACGTCGAGGCCCACGCCAGCACCGGACTCGCGGGCAGCGTCCTCTCCGGGCGGCTCTCGTACACCTTCGGCCTGGAGGGTCCGGCCGTCACCGTCGACACGGCGTGCTCGTCCTCGCTCGTCTCGCTGCACCTGGCGGTCCACGCGCTGCGCAACGGCGAGTGCTCGCTGGCGCTGGCCGGAGGCGTGACGCTGTTGTCCACGCCGATGAGCATCGCCGGATTCAGCAGGCAGGGCGCGCTCGCGACGGACGGCCGCTGCAAGGCGTTCTCGGACGCGGCCGACGGCACGGGGTGGGCGGAAGGCGTGGGCGTGCTCGTCGTGGAGCGGCTGTCCGACGCCCGCCGCAACGGCCACGAAGTCCTCGCCGTCGTGCGGGGCTCGGCCATCAACCAGGACGGCGCCTCCAACGGTCTGACGGCACCCAACGGCCCCGCCCAGCAGCGGGTCATCCGCCAGGCACTGGCCGGCGCCGGGCTGTCGACGGGCGATGTGGACGCGCTCGAGGCCCATGGCACCGGTACCTCGCTCGGCGACCCGATCGAGGCCCAGGCGCTGCTGGCCACCTACGGACAGGGCCGCGACCCCGAACGCCCGCTGCTGCTCGGCTCCCTCAAGTCGAACATCGGCCACACCATGGCGGCGGCCGGCGTCTCCAACGTCATCAAGATGGTCCTGGCGCTGCGGCACGGTGTGCTGCCGCGCACCCTCCACGTCGACACGCCCTCTTCCCACGTCGACTGGACGGCCGGTGACGTCAAGCTCCTCACGGAGGCCACCGACTGGCCGGACACCGGCCGCCCACGCCGCGGTGCGGTCTCCTCGTTCGGCATGAGCGGCACCAACGCCCACGCCATCCTCGAACAGGCGCCGGAAAGCGCCGAGCCGACCGGCCCGGACACCCGATCCGGCGAGCCGGGGGCCGTTCCGTGGCTCGTCTCGGGCAAGTCGGCCCAGGCACTGTCCGACGGGATCGAGCTGCTGCGCGACCGGGTCGCCGCGCGGCCGGAACTCGCCCCGGTCGACGTGGGCTTCTCGCTGGCCACCGGGCGCTCGGCGTTCGCGCACCGCGCGGTGCTCCTGGACGGCGACGAGGTCGCGCGGGGCACGGCCGAGGACCGCTCGCTGGCGATGCTCTTCCCGGGCCAGGGCGGGCAGCGGGTCGGCATGGGACGCGAACTGTACGACCGGTTCCCGGTGTTCGCGCAGGCCTTTGACGAGGCGCTGGCCCACTTCGACGACGAACTGCGGGAGGTGATGCGCACCGACGCGGAGCGCCTGGACCAGACCAGGTTCACCCAGCCGGCCCTCTTCGCCCTGCAGGTGGCGCTGTTCCGGCTGGTCGAATCCTTTGGTGTCCGCCCCGACTTCGTCGCCGGCCACTCGTTCGGCGAGATCGCCGCCGCACACGTCGCCGGGATCCTCTCGCTCAAGGACGCCTGCACCCTGGTGGCGGCCCGCGGGCGGCTGATGAACACCCTTGAGGGACAAGGCGCCATCATGGTGGCGGTCCAGGCGAGCGAGGAGGAGGCGGCCGCGCGGCTGGTCGACGGGGTCTCGATCGCGGCGGTCAACGGGCCGGACTCGGTCGTCATCGCCGGTGACGAGGTCCCCGTGCGGCGCATCGTCGAGGCGTTCACCGCCGAGGGCCGCAAGACCCGGCAGGTGGCGGTGCAGGTCGCGGGACACTGCCCGCTGATGGACCCGATCCTGGACGACTTCCGCGAGGTCGCCGAGGGCCTCTCCTACCAGGCGCCGCGCATCCCCGTCGTCTCGACCGTCACCGGCGAGCGGGCCTCGGAAGAGCTGATGTGCTCCGCCGACTACTGGGTCCGCAACGTCCGCGAGCCCGTCCGCTTCGCCCACGCCGTACTCACCCTGGCGGCCGAAGAGGTCCCGGCCTTCCTGGAGTTGGGAACCGACGGCGCACTGACGGGGATCATCCCGCTCAACGTGGACGGCACCGTGGTCGCCGCCGGCGCCCTGCGCAAGGACCGGCCCGAGGAGACGGCCGTACTCACCGCCCTGGCTCAGCTGCACGTCGCGGGCGTCGAAGCGGACTGGGCGCGGATCTTCGACGGCACCGGAGCCCGCCGCGTCGACCTGCCCACCTACCCGTTCCAGCCCCATCGCTACTGGCCCAAGCAGAGGGTGTCGGCGGGCGACGTGGCCTCCGCGGGCCTGCTGCCCACGGAGCATCCGCTGCTGGGCGCGGCGGTGCCGCTGGCGGACGGCGGCGGAATGCTGTTCACCAGCCGCCTGTCGACGGACACCCACCCCTGGCTCAAGGACCACGTGGCGGGCGGGACGGCCGTCTTCCCGGCCGCCGGCTTCGTCGAACTGGCCGTCCGGGCCGGCGACCAGTTCGGCTGCGACCGCGTCGCCGAACTCGCCCTCGACGCACCACTGGCGCTCACCGACGGCGCGGCCCTGGTGCTCCAGGTGTGGCTCGGCGCCCCCGACGACGAGGGCAACCGGCAGATCCGGTTCTTCGCACGGCCTCAGGCCACGCCGGACGAGCCCTGGACCCGGCACGCGACCGGCACCCTCGCCACCGGCGAGCACACCGCGGACTTCGACGCGTCCGTCTGGCCGCCCAGTGACGCCTCCGACGTCGACGTGGACGGCTACTACGACGGGACGGAGTACGGCGCCGCCTTCCGCGGGCTGCAAGCGGCCTGGGTCCGCGGCGACGACACGTTCGTCGAAGCCGAACTCCCGGACGGCCTCGCCTCCGACGCCCCGTCGTTCGGCCTGCACCCCGCACTGCTCGAAGCGGTCCTGCAGGCCACCGCCTTCAGCGGCGCGGCGGACGAGGAACACCTCCCGTACGCCGCCTCCTGGAGGAATGTGTCGCTGCACGCCGCCGGCGCCTCGGCGATCCGGGCACGGATCACCAAGACCGGCGAGGACTCCGTCAGCCTCACCGCGGTCGACGCCGCCGGACACCCCGTACTGTCGGCGGGCGCCCTGACGCTGCGCGCCCTCACCGATGCCCCGAAGCGCGCCGCCCACAGCCCGCACAAGCGGCTGCTGCGCCTGGAATGGATCCCGGCACCGCAGGCGGAGGCCGCGCCCGACATCCGGAGCATGGTCCTCGCCCCCCTGGGGGCCGCGTCACTCGCCGACATCAAGGGCACCCCGGACCTGGTCGTGGTTCCCGTACCCCGTACGGAAGGAGGCTTTCCGCAGTCCGTGCACGAGCAGACGACACAGGCCCTGCTCCTGGCACAGGAATGGATCGCCGACGAACGCTTCCCCGCCTCGCACCTGGTGTTCCTGACCAGCGGCGCGGTCGAAGGCGACGACCTGGCCGGTTCGGCCCTCTGGGGCCTGCTGCGCTCCACGATGGCGGAGCACCCCGGCCGCTTCGTCCTGGCCGACGTCGAGGACGCGGGCGAGCACGGCGACGGCGGTGACGTGGATGTGCTCCTCGGCGCCCTGCCGGGCCTGCTGCCCTCTGGAGAAGCCCAGTTCGTCGTACGCGACAAGAAGGTACGCATGGGACGGCTGGCCTGGCTGCCCGCCGACGCCGACACCCGGTCGCCACAGTGGGACCCCGAAGGGACCGTACTGATCACCGGCGGCACCGGCGGCCTGGGCGTCGAGCTCGCCCGGCACCTGGCCACCAACGGCACCCGGCACCTGCTGCTGGTCAGCCGCAGTGGACCGGCGGCACACGGAGCGGCCGAACTGGCCGACGAACTGCGAGCCTTGGGCGCGCAGCCCACGATCGTGGCCTGCGACACGGCGGACCCGGACGCGCTTGCCGGCCTCCTGGCCGACATCCCGGCGGAGCACCCGCTGACCGCCGTCGTCCACCTCGCCGGCATCCTCGACGACGGCGTGGTCACCGCCCTGACCCCCGACCGCCTGACGCCGGTGCTGCGGCCGAAGGTGGACGCCGCCTGGCATCTGCACGAGGCCACCAAGGCGCTCGACCTCGCCGCGTTCATCATGTTCTCCTCCGTCTCCGGAACGCTGGGCGCCGCGGGCACGGCCAACTACGCCGCCGCGAACGCCTTCCTCGACGGCCTGGTCCACCACCGCGCCGCCCTGGGACTGGCGGGCCAGTCGCTCGTATGGGGCCACTGGGACGTCGGCGGCATGATCGGGGCGCTGAACCCGGCCTTCGTGCAGCGCATGCGAGGCAACGGCATGGCGCCGATCTCCGTAGAGGAGGGCATGGAACTGTTCGATGCCGCGTGCGGCTACGCCGAGCCCGTCGTGATGGCGGTCGGCCTGATACCCGCCGCCCGAGTACCGCAGGGCGAGATTCCCCCGATGTTCCGCGGGCTGTTCCGCCAGAGCAGGCGGACCGCCTCGAACGCCACGAGCACGTCCGGCACCCCGGCCACCTTCGCCCAGAAGCTGCTGGAGCTGCCGGAAGGGGAGCGCGTCGGACACATCGTCGACCTCGTCCGCGGCGAGGCCGCCCTCATCCTCGGCTACGCGTCCGCGGCGGAGATCGAGCCCCGCCGGGACTTCTACGAGCTCGGCTTCGACTCGCTGACCTCGATCGAGCTGCGCAACCGGCTCGCCACGGCCACCGGACTGCAACTGCCGGCGACGCTGGTCTTCGACACCAAGACCCCCGCCGACCTCGGCGCACGGCTGCGCAGCGAATTCGCCGTACAGCCCGGACTCGCCGGCGCCGCGTCCGAGGCGGGACTCCTCCTGGCCGGGCCGGAACCCGACTCACTGGAGCGGCTGTTCCTCGACGCCATGGACAACGGCAAGTTCCCGGAGGCCAGGCTCCTGCTGCGGGCCCTGACCGGCCTGCGCCAGACCTTCGAGAACACGGCCGAACTGGAGGAACTGCCGCTGCCGACCACGCTCGCCGAAGGCCCTGCCGCACCGCGGATGATCTGCATCAGCACACCCACCGCCAACGGCGGTGTCCACGAGTACGCCAGGTTCGCCGCACCCTTCCGGGGCGAACGGCACGTCAGCGCGCTGCCCCTGGTCGGCTTCGCCGCCGGGGAACGGCTGCCGACCACGGCGATGACCGCGGTCAGGACCATCGCGGAGAGCGCACTGCGCGCGAGCGACGGCGACCCCTTCATCCTGGTCGGGCACTCCTCCGGCGGTACGTATGCCTACGCCGCCGCCGGCCTGATGGAGGACATCTGGGGCATCAAGCCCGCAGCCGTGGTGCTGCTGGACTCCGTCAGCATCCGGCACGACGACAAAGAACAGATCGACTACGACAGCCTGATGCACCGCAGCTTCCTGGCCGACGAGGAATCGCCGGTGCGGGTGACGAACTCCAGGCTGTCCGGCATGGGGCGGTGGATGCGCCTGCTCGGCCAACTCGACGTGTCGCACACGACCGCCCCCGTGCTGGTCGTCCGCGCGACCCAGGAGACCTTCGCCATGGAGGCCATCGCGGCCGCCGCGGCCGGAGAGGCGAAGAGCGAGGCGTTCCCGACGGCCGATGTCCGCATCATGGACGCGGACCACTTCTCCATGGTCAGGGGCGACGCCCCGGGGACCGCGCAGATAGTCAAGGAATGGCTGGCCTCGCTCGGCGAGGAGTGACCCGGCCGTAGTACACGGTGCCACGGCGGGCGGCCATCCGGCCGCCCGCCGTGGCGTGTTCCCGCACAGGAACCGTGGCACATCCCGGCACTCAACTACGGAAACCCGCAGTCCACCTTGTGGAAGATGGTGGGGAAACGGACGGACGTGCGTGTCGACGCTCTGTTCCCCCAAGTCCGGCATTCCACCGAACGATTGGCGTCCTGATGTCGCACGAGGAGAAGCTGCGCGAGTACCTCAAGCGCGCGATCGCAGACCTTCACGAGACTCGTCAGCAATTGGACGAGACGGAGGCGAAGCAGCGAGAGCCGATCGCGATCGTCTCGATGGCCTGCCGCTTCCCCGGCGGCGTCCGCTCGCCGGAAGAGCTCTGGGAACTGCTGCGCGACGGCGGCGACGCGATCTCCTCCTTCCCCCGCAACCGTGGCTGGGACCTGGACGCGCTTTACCACCCCGACCCGGCCCACCAGGGAACCGCCTACGCCCGTGAGGGCGGATTCCTCCACGAGGCCGGCGAGTTCGACCCCGCCTTCTTCGGGATCTCCCCGCGCGAGGCGCTCGCCATGGACCCTCAGCAGCGACTGCTGCTGGAGACCGCGTGGGAAGCCGTCGAGCGGGCCGGCATCGCCCCGGAATCCCTCGCGGGCAGCAGCACCGGCGTCTTCGTCGGCACCGGCCACGGAGGGTACGACGCCGATGGCAGCCGCCGCGCCGACGAGGTCGGCGGACACCTGCTGACCGGCAACCACATCAGCATCGCCTCCGGCCGGATCTCCTACGTCCTGGGCCTGGAAGGCCCCGCACTGACCGTGGATACGGCCTGCTCCTCGTCGCTGGTCGCCCTGCACCTCGCCGCGCACGCGCTGCGGCGCGGCGAGTGCGCCATGGCCCTGGTGGGCGGCGCGACCGTGATGTCCACGCCGCAGATGTTCGTGGAGTTCTCCCGGCAGCGCGGGCTGGCCCCCGACGGCCGCTGCAAGCCGTTCGCGGCGGCCGCCGACGGGACGGGCTGGAGCGAGGGCGTCGGCCTGCTGCTCGTCGAGCGGCTCAGTGACGCCGTGCGCAACGGCCATCCCGTACTCGCCGTACTGAAGGGCTCGGCCGTCAACCAGGACGGCGCGTCCAACGGCCTGACCGCCCCCAACGGCCCCTCGCAGCAACGCGTCATCCGCCAGGCGCTGACCGGCGCGGGCCTCGCCGCCCCGGACATCGACGCCGTGGAGGCGCACGGCACCGGCACCACCCTCGGCGACCCCGTCGAGGCGCACGCCCTGCTGGCCACGTACGGGCAGCAGCGCCCCGCGGACCGGCCCGTGCTGATCGGCGCCATGAAGTCCAACATCGGGCACACCCAGGCCGCCGCCGGTATCGCGGGCGTGATGAAAATGGTCCTGGCGATGCGGCACGGGCAACTGCCCAAGACCCTGCACCTGGACGAGCCCACCGGGCACGTCGACTGGAGCGAGGGCAACGCCAGACTCCTCGCGGAGCCCGAGCCCTGGCCGGGCACCGGTCGGCCCCGCCGCGCCGCCGTCTCCTCCTTCGGCATCAGCGGCACCAACGCCCACGTCATCCTGGAACAGGCGCCCGCCCACGAGGCCGAGCCGACCCCCGAGCCGACCCCCGAGCCGGCCGCCCGGCCGGGCGCGCTGCCCTGGATCCTGTCCGCCCGCACCGAAGGGGCCCTGCGCGCCCAGGCCGAACGCCTCGGCCGCCACATACGGGACCGTGCCGACCTCGAACCGGCCGCCGTCGCGCACGCCCTCGTGGACACCCGGACCCTCATGGAACACCGCGCGGCAGTCGTCGCGGGCGACCGGGAGGCGTTCCTGCGGGGCCTGGACGCCCTGGCCGCGGGCCGCGGCGCCACCGGGCTGGTCAGCGGCGTCGCCGCCAAGTCCACCACCGCGTTCCTCTTCGCCGGGCAGGGCTCCCAGCGCCTTGGCATGGGGCGCGAACTGCACGCCGCCTACCCCGAGTTCGCCACCGCCTTCGACGCGGTGTGCGCCGAGCTCGACCCACACCTGGACCGGCCGCTGCGCGACGTCGTCTTCGCCGACGATGGCAGCGCCGAGGCCGCCCTGCTCGACCGGACCGCCTACACCCAGGCCGCCCTCTTCGCCCTGGAGACCGCCCTGTTCCGGCTCGTCGAATCCTGGGGCGTGGCACCCCGGTTCGTCGCCGGCCACTCCCTCGGCGAAATCACCGCCGCCCACATCAGCGGCGTGCTGACCCTCCAAGACGCCGCGCGGCTGGTCGCCGCGCGCGGCACCCTCATGCAGGCGCTGCCCGAAGGCGGCGCCATGGTGGCGATCCAGGCCACCGAGGAGGAGATCCGTGACCGGCTCGCGGGCCACGAGGACCACGTCGCCCTCGCGGCCGCCAACGGGCCCGATTCCACCGTCATTTCGGGCGACGAACAGGCCGTGACCGAGATCGCGGCCCGCTGGGAGGCACAGGGCCGCCGCACCAAGCGGCTGCGGGTCAGCCACGCCTTCCACTCCCCGCACATGGACGGCATGCTGGAGGACTTCCGGCGCGTCGCCCGCGGGCTGTCCTTCCACGCCCCCCGCATCCCCGTGGTGTCCACGGTGACCGGCGCGCTCGCCACCGAAGAGGAACTGCGCTCACCCGACTACTGGGTCGGCCAGGTCCGCGAAGCGGTCCGCTTCTGCGCCGCTGTGCGCACCCTCGAAGCCGAGGGCGTCACCACCTTCGTGGAGATCGGCCCGGGCGGTGTCCTCACCCCCATGGTCCAGGACTGTCTGACCACCCTCGACGAGCCCGTCCCTCCTGTTCTCGTATCCCTCCTGCGGACCGGACACCCCGAAGCACCCGCCCTCACCGAGGGCATCGCCACCGCCTTCGCGCACGGCACCCGCGTCGACTGGACCGCCTGCCTGGGCACCCGGGGCGCCCCCCGCGCGGCACTGCCCACCTACGCCTTCCAACGCCAGTGGTACTGGCTGGACCCGGCCGAACACGACGCGGGGCAGGCGGCCGCCGCCGAGACGGGCGAGGCCGGATTCTGGGCGGCCGTCGAACGCGAGGACCTCCAGGAGCTGTCGGCCGTCCTGGCCATCGACGGCAGCGACGCGGACTCCCTCGGCAGCCTCCTGCCCACCCTCTCCTCCTGGCGCAAGCAGCGCAGAACACAAGCCGCCGCGGACCGCTTCAGCTACCGCACCCACTGGACCCCGCGCACCGCCGCCAACAGTCCCGCCGCCCACGGACACTGGCTCGTCGTCCTGCCCGACGGCCGCACCGACGACCCGTGGACCGTCCGCCTCCTGGACGCCCTGCGCGAGCTGGGCCTGGGCACCGACGTACGGGAACTGCCAGGCACCGACGAACCCGGCGAGACCCTCGCCCGGCCCGACACCCCCGTCGACGGCGTGCTCTCCCTGCTGGCCCTCGACGAGCGACCCCACCCGCACCTGCCCTCCGTGCCACGCGGCCTGGCCGCCACCACCACGCTGATGCGTGCCCTGGAGACCGCGGGAATCCAGGCGCCGCTGTGGTGCGTGACCCGCGGCGCCGTGGCCGTCGACCGGCACGAGGAACTCAACAGCCCCGTACAGGCCCAGACATGGGGCCTGGGCCGGGTAGCCGCGCTGGAGTCCCCGCAGAGCTGGGGCGGGCTCGTCGACCTCCCCGACAACCTGGACGACCGGGCCGTCTCCGCACTGCTGAGCGCCCTCGTCTCAGAGGAGGACCAGGTCGCGATCCGCCCGGCCGGGGCCTTCGCCCGCCGCCTGGAGCGGATCACACCCGGCGGCGACACCGGCGACCGGTGGAGCACCCACGGCACCGTCCTGGTCACCGGCGGCACCGGCGCCCTCGGCGCACACCTCGCCCACTGGCTGGCCGACACCGGAGCCCAACACCTCGTGCTCACCGGCCGCCGCGGCCCGCAGGCCCCCGGCGCACCGGAACTCGCGGCCGCACTCACCGACCGGGGCGTCAAGGTGACCCTCGCCGCCTGCGACGCCGCCGACCGCGACGCCCTGGCGGCCGTCCTCGCGGACATCCCGCCGCACCTGCCGCTGACCGGCGTCTTCCACGCCGCGGGCGTGCTGGACGACGGCGTGCTGGACGCGCTCACCCCCGAGCGCTTCGAGACCGTACTGCGCCCCAAGGCACGGGCCGCGCGAAACCTGCACGAACTCACCCAGGACCTGGGCCTGGACCACTTCGTGCTGTTCTCCTCGATCGTCGGCGTCCTGGGCAACGCCGGACAGGCCAACTACGCCGCCGCCAACGCCTACCTGGACGCCCTCGCCGAACACCGTCACCGGCAGGGGCTCCCGGCCACCTCCGTGTCCTGGGGCCCCTGGGCTGGCCAGGGCATGGCCACGGACAGCGACGCCGCCGACCGGATGAGCCGCGACGGACTGCTGCCCATGGCCGCGGCCCCCGCGCTCGCCGCCCTGCGTCAGGCCCTCGCCCAGGGCATGACACACCTGACCGTGGCCGACATCGACTGGAGTGCCTACGCCCCCGCCCTGACCGCCGTCCGCCCCAGCCCCCTCATCGGCGACCTGCCCGAGGCACGCCGCGCACTCGGCCCCGCAGACGGCCCGCGCGGGGAACGCTCCCCCCTGCGCGACCGGATCGGCGCACTGCGGCCTGCCGAACAGGAACAGGCATTCCTGACCATGGTCAGGGAAGAGGCCGCGCACGTCCTCGGACACCCCTCACCGGATACCGTGGACGCCCAACGCGCCTTCCGCGAGCAGGGATTCGACTCGCTGATGGCGGTCGATCTACGCAACCGGCTCTCCGTCGCGACGGGCCTGCAACTGCCCGCCACCCTGCTGTTCGACCACCCCACCGCCGTCGCGGTCGCCGGCTACCTGCGCTCGGAAGTCCTGGGCGCGGCGGGGCCCGCCACGGTCGTGCGGGCGTCGGCCGCCGCCCTCGACGAACCGGTGGCGATCGTCGGCATGGCCTGCCGCTTCCCCGGCGGCGTGAACTCACCCGAGGCCCTGTGGCGGCTGCTGGCCGAGGGCGGCGACGCCATCACCCCCATGCCCACCGACCGGGGCTGGGACCTGGACCGGATCTACCACCCCGACCCCGACCACCAGGGCACCAGCTACGCCCGCGACGGCGGCTTCCTGGACGGCGTGGCCGGCTTCGACGCGGACTTCTTCGGCATCTCGCCACGCGAGGCCCTCGCCATGGACCCGCAGCAGCGGCTGCTCCTGGAGACCACCTGGGAGGTGCTCGAACAGGCGGGTATCGACCCGGAGTCCCTGCGCGGCAGCGCAACCGGTGTCTTCGCGGGCACCAACACCCAGGACTACGGCACGGTCCTGGACACCGCACAGGACGAAGCAGGCGGGCACCGGCTCACCGGCAACGCGATGAGCGTCGTCTCGGGCCGGGTCTCCTACACCTTCGGCTTCGAGGGCCCGGCGGTCACGGTCGACACGGCGTGCTCCTCCTCGCTGGTGGCCCTGCACATGGCGGCGCAGTCGCTGCGCCAGGGCGAGTGCTCACTGGCGGTCGCGGGCGGCGTCACGGTGATGTCCACGCCGTCCTCCTTCGTGGAGTTCGCACGACAGCGCGGGCTGGCCCCCGACGGCCGCTGCAAGCCGTTCGCGGCGGCCGCCGACGGAACCGGCTGGAGCGAGGGCGTCGGCCTGCTGCTGGTGGAACGGCTCAGCGACGCCCGCCGCAACGGCCACCAGGTGCTCGCCGTCGTACGCGGCTCGGCCGTCAACCAGGACGGCGCGTCCAACGGCCTGAGCGCACCCAGCGGCCCTTCCCAGCAGCGGGTGATCCGCCAGGCCCTGGCCAACGCCCAGCTGGCCGCCTCCGAAGTCGACGCCGTGGAGGCACACGGGACGGGCACCACGCTCGGCGACCCGATCGAGGCCCAGGCGCTGCTGGCCACCTACGGACAGGAGCGGCCGCCGGAGACGCCGTTGCTGCTGGGCGCGGTGAAGTCCAACCTCGGGCACACCCAGGCCGCCGCCGGTGTGGCGGGCGTGATGAAGGTGGTGCTGGCGATGCGGCACGGCGTGCTGCCGCGCACCCTGCACGTCGACGAGCCCACCGGGCACGTCGACTGGACCGCGGGCGCGGTCGAGCTGCTCACCGAGAACACGGACTGGCCCCGGACCGGCCACCCGCGACGAGCCGCCGTCTCCGCGTTCGGCATCAGCGGCACCAACGCACACGTGGTCCTGGAACTGCCCTCGGCCACGGAAGACGAAGCGCCCGCCGCCGCCCCCGATGGCACGGCCACCGCACCCGACGGGGCGGCACCGCTGCTGCTCTCCGCCAAGAACATGAGCGCCCTGCGCGCCCAGGCGGCCCGACTGCGTTCCCACCTCGACCACGAGCCCGCGCCCCGGCTCACGGACGTCGCCCACACGCTGATGACGCGCCGCACGGCCTTGGCCCACCGCGCGGCCGTCCGCGCCCACGACCACGACACCGCGCTGCGGGCCCTGACCGCCCTGGCCGCGGGCGAGGCCGACCCCGCCGTGGACACGGGCACGGCCCACACCGGCCGGGACGCCGTCCTCTTCTCCGGACAAGGCGCACAACGCATCGGTATGGGTCGGGAGTTGTACGGCCGCCATCCGGCCTTCGCGGAGGCGTTCGACGCGGTGTGCGCCGCCTTGGACGAGCACTTGGACCGCCCCCTGCGGGACGTGGTCTGGGGCGAGGACGCGGAGGCGCTGAACCAGACGGTCTACGCCCAGGCCGGGCTGTTCGCCGTCGAGGTGGCCCTGTTCCGGCTCGTGGAGTCCTGGGGGGTCAGGCCGCAGTACGTGGCCGGACACTCGGTCGGCGAGATCGCCGCCGCACATGTTGCCGGGGTGTTCTCGCTGGCCGACGCCTGCACGCTGGTGGCGGCGCGCGGACGGCTCATGCAGGCCCTGCCCGCCGGCGGCGCGATGGCGGCGATCCGGGCCACCGAGGAGGAGGTGCTCGGGCACCTGACCGAGGACGTCGCGATCGCCGCCGTGAACGGCCCCCAGGCCACGGTGGTCTCCGGCACCGAGGCCGCCGTGCTCGCGCTCGCCGCGCACTTCGAGGCCGAGGGCCGCAAGACGACCCGGCTACGGGTCTCGCACGCCTTCCACTCGCCCCTGATGGACCCGATGCTGGCCGACTTCCGAGCCGTCGCCGAGGGTCTGTCCTACGGTGAGCCGGAGCTGACCGTCGTATCGAACGTCACCGGCGAACTCGCCACCCCGGACCAGCTGCGCACCCCGGAGTACTGGGTGACCCACGTCCGCGCGGCGGTACGGTTCGCCGACGGGATCCGCGCCCTGTGCGCGCAGGGCGTGACGCGCTTCCTGGAGCTGGGCCCCGACGGCACGCTCTCGGCCATGGCGCGCGAGTCGCTGCCGGACGGCGACGCCGCCGGCCAGAGCGCTCCCGAGGAGACCGTTCTCGTCCCCGCCCTGCGCCGGGACCGCCCCGAGGAGGCGACCCTCCTCGCGGCCCTGACACAACTGCACGTACGCGGCGCCGAGATCGACTGGGCCGTGTCCCTCGCAGGCCGGGACGCGCGCGCCATCGACCTGCCGACGTACGCCTTCCAGCACCAGCGGTTCTGGCCGACCCCCGACCGCACCCGTACCGGGGACATCGGCGCCGTCGGTCTCGAAGCGGCCGGGCACCCGCTTCTGAGCGCCGCCGTGGAACTGCCCGACGGCGACGGTGTGCTGTTCACCACGCGCCTGTCGCTCGCCACCCACCCTTGGCTGGCCGGGCACGTCGTCATGGGCTCGGTCCTGCTGCCGGGCACGGCCTTCGTCGAACTCGCGGTCCGCGCCGCGGACGAGGCAGGCTGCGACCGCGTCGACGAGCTGACCCTGACCGCCCCGCTCGTCCTGCCCGAGCGGGGCGGTGTGCAGCTCCAACTGCGCGTGGGCCCCGCCGACGATGCGGGCAGCCGCACCTTCAGCGCGCGCTCCAGGACGGAGGGCGACGGCGACCGCCCGTGGGCGCAGCACGCCACCGGCGTACTCGCCACCGGCCCGCAGCCGACCACCGCCGCCTTCGACTTCGCCTCGGCGTCCTGGCCGCCTGCCGACGCCGAACCCGTCGATCTGACCGACTTCTATTCGCGCCTGGCCGACCGTGGATTCGACTACGGCCCGCACTTCCAGGGCCTGCGCACCGCATGGCGCCGAGGCGACGAGGTCTTCGCCGAGGTCGCCCTGCCCGCCGTGGCCGAGGGCGAAGCGCCCGCCTACGGCCTGCACCCGGCGCTGCTCGACGCGGCCCTGCACGTCGTCACCTTCAACGGCATCGACGAGCAGGTCGTGCCCTTCTCCTGGGAGGGCGTCTCGCTGCACGCCTCCGGCGCCGCGGCGGTACGGGTACGGGTCACCCGGCACAGCGGCGACACGGTGTCCGTGGACGTCGCCGACACCTCGGGTGGACCCGTCGCCTCCGTCGGCGCACTCGTCCTGCGGGCGGTCTCCGCGAACCAGTGGGAGAGCGGCCCGAACCCGGTCGGCCGCGACGCGCTGTTCCGCCTCCAGTGGAACCCCGTACGCCTGCCCCCGGCCACGGCAGCGGAGCCCGTCGCGGCGATCGGCCTCCCCGCGGACTCGACGGCCGAGTGGTGTGCGGACCTGGTCGAGCATTACGCGGACCTGGACTCCCTGGCCGCATCCGGCCGGGTGCCCGGTGCGGTGCTTGCGCCGGTGGCTACCGGGACCGCCGGCACGGTGGAGTCCGTGCACGCTGCGGCGGCGGGGGCGTTGGAGGTGATCCAGTCCTGGTTGGCCGATGACCGGTTCGTTTCTTCGCGTCTGGTGTTTGTGACGCGTGGCGCGGTGTCTGGTGGGGATCTCGCGGGTGCGGCGGTGTGGGGTCTGGTGCGGTCGGCGCAGTCGGAGCATCCGGGGCGTTTCGGGCTGGTGGATGTGGACGGTGACGCCGAACCGGTGCTTCTGCCACGGGTGTTGGTTTCGGACGAGCCGCAGTTGCTGGTGCGCGGCGGTGAAGTGCTGGCGGCCCGGCTGGCCCGCGCCCAGGCGCAGCAGGCTGTCACCTGGGACCCGTCCGGCACGGTGCTGGTCACCGGCGGTACCGGTGGTCTGGGGCGAGTGATGGCGCGTCACTTGGTGGCGCAACACGGAGTGCGGAGTCTGCTGCTGGTCAGCCGGAGCGGTCCGGCAGCCGAGGGGGCCGAGGAGTTCGTGGCCGAACTCCGGGACAGCGGCGCCGAAGCAGTCGTCGAGGCGTGTGATGTCACCGACCCGGTGGCTGTGGCCGAGCTGGTGGCCCGGTACCGGATCAGGGCGGTGGTGCATACGGCCGGTGTCCTGGACGACGGTGTGGTGGAGTCGCTGACTTCGGAGCGGCTGGCGGCGGTGCTGCGTCCGAAGGTGGATGGGGCCTGGAACCTGCACGAGGCGACCAGGGATCTGGATCTGGACGCGTTCGTGGTGTTTTCGTCCGTGGCAGGCACCGTGGGTAGCCCCGGTCAGGCCAACTACGCTGCGGGCAATGCCTTTTTGGACGGGCTGGCGCACCACCGTCGGGCGGCGGGTCTTCCCGCGGTGTCGCTGGCGTGGGGCCCCTGGTCCCAGGACAGTGGCATGACCGGCACCCTCACCGAAGCCGACCTCCAGCGCATTGCCCGTCAGGGCATGCCACCGCTGTCCGTCGAGGAGGGCGTGGCCCTCTTCGACGCCGCGCTGGCGGCCGACGACGCGCAACTGCTCCCCGTGCGCTTCGACGTGGCGGCCTTACGCGAGCAGGGGGAGATTCCTCCACTGCTGCGTGGCCTGATCAGGTCCCGCGCCCGGCGTTCGGTGGTCGCCGGCTCGGCCGCGGTCGCCGGCCTGGGCCGACGCCTGAGCGGGCTGGGCACGGTGGAACGCCGCGAGGCGCTCCTGGACCTGGTGCGCGCCCAGATCGCGGTAGTCCTGGGTCACGCGAGCCCGGAGACGGTCGACCCGGAACGGGCCTTCCACGACCTCGGCTTCGACTCCCTGACCGCGGTCGAGCTGCGCAATCGGCTCAACAAGGCCACAGACATGCGCCTTTCGCCCACCGCAGTCTTCGACTACCCCACGGCGGGCACGCTTGTCGACTTCCTGCTGGACGAGCTGTTCGGCGCGGAGGAGGTGGCCGAGCTGCCGGCGCGGGTGCCGTCACCGGCGGGGGCGGCCGACGACCCGGTGGTGATCGTCGGCATGAGCTGCCGCTTCCCGGGCGGTGTCGCCTCGCCCGAGGACCTGTGGCGGCTGGTGTCCGAGGGTGTGGACGCGGTGTCCGACTTCCCCACCGATCGCGGTTGGGACGTGGAGGCCCTCTACAACCCGGACCCCGAGGCAATCGGTACCTCGTACACCCGCTCCGGTGGCTTCCTCCACGAGGCGGCGGAGTTCGACCCCGAGTTCTTCGGGATGAGCCCCCGGGAAGCGCTGGCAACGGACTCGCAGCAGCGGCTGCTGCTGGAGACGACCTGGGAGGCCATCGAGCGGACGGGTATCGACCCGGCGTCGCTGCGTGGCAGCCGGACCGGTGTCTTCGCGGGCGTGATGTACACCGATTACGAAGACCTCCTCCTCGGCGACCAGTTCGAGGGCTACCGCAGCAACGGCAGTGCGGCCAGCATCGCCTCGGGCCGGGTGTCGTACACCTTCGGTTTCGAGGGTCCGGCGGTGACAGTGGATACGGCGTGCTCGTCGTCGCTGGTGGCATTGCATCTGGCGGCCCAGGCGTTGCGCCTGGGCGAGTGCTCGCTGGCGGTCGCGGGCGGTGTGACGGTGATGTCCACACCGACGACGTTCGTGGAGTTCTCCCGCCAGCGCGGACTGGCGGCGGACGGGCGCTGCAAGGCGTTCGCCGATGCGGCCGACGGTGTCGGCTGGGGCGAGGGCGTCGGCATGCTCGTGCTGGAGCGATTGTCCGACGCGCGCCGTAACGGGCACCGGGTGCTTGCGGTGGTGCGGGGTAGTGCGGTGAATCAGGATGGTGCGTCGAATGGGTTGACGGCGCCGAATGGTCCGTCGCAGCAGCGGGTGATCCGGCAGGCGTTGGCCAGTGCGGGGTTGTCGGCGGCGGATGTGGACGCGGTGGAGGCGCACGGTACGGGCACGGCGCTGGGTGATCCCATCGAGGCCCAGGCATTGCTGGCCACCTACGGTCAGGAGCGGCCTCAGGAGCGTCCGTTGCTGCTGGGTTCGGTGAAGTCCAACATCGGTCACGCGCAGGCGGCTTCGGGTGTTGCGGGTGTCATCAAGATGGTGTTGGCGATGCGGCACGGTGTGCTGCCGCGGACGTTGCATGTCGATGAGCCGTCGGCGCACGTGGACTGGAGTGCCGGTGCCGTCGAGCTGCTGGCCTCTGCGGCCGAGTGGCCGCAAGGGGAGGGGCCGCGGCGTGCGGGTGTCTCTTCCTTCGGCATCAGCGGCACGAACGCGCACGTGATCCTGGAACAGCCCGAACCGGTCGCCGCCGACGCCGAACCGGACACCGCCGAGGACGGGACGGCCGGGGCGCCGGTGCCGGTGCCGCTCTCGGGCCGGACCGAGTCGGCGCTGCGGGCCCAGGCAGCGCGGCTGCTGTCCCGACTGGACGGTGAGCCGGGGCCGCGGGTCACGGATGTCGCCTACTCGCTGGCTACGGGCCGCTCGACGTTCGAGCACCGCGCGGTGCTCCTGGCAGCGGACCGGGAGGACCTGCTGCGTTCGCTGTCCGCCCTGGCCGAGGGCCGCAGCGAGGCGGCCGTCGTGGCGCAGGACCGGGCCCGCTCGGGCAAGCTTGCGTTCTTGTTCTCGGGTCAAGGGTCGCAACGGCTCGGCATGGGCCGGGAGTTGTATGCCCGCTATCCGGTCTTCGCGGAGGCGTTCGACGCGGTGTGTGCCGCTTTGGACGAGCACTTGGACCGCCCCCTGCGGGACGTGGTCTGGGGCCAGGCGGCCGAGCCGCTGAACCAGACCGCGTACACCCAGGCGTCCCTGTTCGCGATCGAGGTGGCGCTGTTCCGCCTGCTGGAGTCGTGGGGCGTGCGCCCGGACCAGTTGCTGGGACACTCCGTCGGCGAAATCGCCGCGGCGCATGTGGCGGGTGTCTTCTCCCTCCCGGATGCCTGCGCGCTGGTGGCGGCCCGGGGTCGGCTGATGCAGCAACTGCCCGTCGGTGGGGCGATGGTGGCGATCCGGGCGACGGAGGAGGAGGTCCTTGCGCACCTGACGAGGGAGGTGTCAATCGCGGCGGTCAATGGCCCGTCGTCGGTGGTGGTCTCCGGTGTCGAGGACGCGGTGCTCGCCCTCGCGGCGCACTTCGAGGGGGAGGGGCGCAAGACCAGCAGGCTGCGGGTCTCGCACGCCTTCCACTCGCCGCTCATGGAACCGATGCTGGCCGACTTCCGCGCCGTCGCCGACGGCATGACGTACGGCGCGCCGCGCATCCCCGTGGTCTCGAACGTCACCGGCGAGCCCGCCACCGCGGCACAGCTGTGCTCCGCGGAGTACTGGGTTCGGCACGTCCGCGAGGCCGTACGTTTCGCCGACGGGGTCAGCGCGCTGCAAGCGCAGGGCGTCTCGGCGTACCTGGAGCTCGGCCCCGAGGGCGCCCTCTCCGCGCTCGCCGCGGAGTCCGCCGCGGACGAGTCGGTACTGACCCCCGTACTGCGCAAGGACCGGCCCGAGGTACCGGCACTGCTCACGGCGGTGGCACGACTGCACGCCCACGGCGTGCCCGTCGACTGGTCCGCCGCCTTCGCCGGCTCGGGTGCGCGGTGGGTGGATCTGCCGACGTACGCGTTCCAGCACGAGCGGTTCTGGCCGTCGGGCGGGGCGGTGCGCTTGGGCGATGTACGGTCCGCGGGCCTGGACTCGGCCGGGCATCCGCTGCTGGGCGCGGCGGTGGAACTGGCGGGCTCGGGCGGCTTGTTGTTCACCGGGCGGCTGTCCGTGGCTTCGCATCCGTGGCTGGCGGATCATGTGGTGCTGGGGTCCGTGCTGGTGCCCGGCACGGCGCTGGTGGAACTGGTGCTGCGGGCGGCCGACGAGGTGGACTGCGGTGTGGTGGAGGAGCTGACACTTGCTGCGCCGCTGGTGCTGCCTGCCTCGGGCGGCGCGATCCAGGTGCAGGTGTGGGTGGGTGAGCCCGATGGCGAGGGCCGTCGGCCGGTGTCGGTGCACGCGCGGGACGGAGAGGAGCCGTGGATGCTGCATGCCAGTGGGTCCCTGGCCCCGGCTGCCGAGGCGGCGCCGTCGTTCGATGCCGCGGTGTGGCCCCCGCAGGGCGCCGAGCCGCTTGACACGGCGGGCTGCTACGAGCGGTTCGCGGATGCCGGGTTCGCTTACGGTCCGGTGTTCCAGGGCCTGCGGGCAGCCTGGAAGGCGGGCGATGACGTCTATGCGGAGGTCGGGCTTCCCGAGGGCACGGACGGCGACGCCTACGGTCTGCACCCGGCGCTCTTCGACGCGGCGCTGCACGCGGCGCTACTGGGTGGCGGGGGAGCGGACGAGGGGGGTGTCCCCTTCTCGTGGAGCGGGGTGTCCCTGCACGCGTCCGGTGCCTCCCGGGTGAGGGTCCGCATCCGTCCCGCCGAAAACGGCACGTCGATCGCCCTCGCGGACACCACCGGCGCGCCGGTGGCCTCGGTGCGAACCCTGACCGTGCGTCCGGTCACCGCCGGGCAGCTGAAGACCGGCGACCGCGATTCCCTGTTCAAGGTCGACTGGACCGACATCCACCTCACAGGCGAGTCCGCGGACTCCCTCGCCCTGCTCGGCAAGGACGCCGAGGGCATCCTCGACGGACTCTCGCTCCAGCCCCACGCGGATCTCGACGACCTCGCGGAGGCAGGCGCTCACGACATCGTGCTTGTCCCGCCGACTACCGGGACCGCCGGCACGGTGGAGTCCGTGCACGCTGCGGCGGCGGGGGCGTTGGAGGTGATCCAGTCCTGGTTGGCCGATGACCGGTTCGTTTCTTCGCGTCTGGTGTTTGTGACGCGTGGTGCGGTGTCTGGTGTGGATCTCGCGGCCGCCGCTGTCCGGGGTCTGGTGCGGTCGGCGCAGTCGGAGAACCCGGGGCGTTTCGGGTTGGTGGACCTGGACGGTGATTGCGAGGTGGCCGTGCTGGGGCAAGGGCTCGCGACCGATGAGCCTGAACTGCTGGTGCGTGGGAATGAGGTGTTGGCTGCCCGGCTGGTCCGGAC
>NZ_JBEZJZ010000121.1:0-24252 GCF_040651455.1 Streptomyces sp. NPDC048483 | reverse complement strand
CCACCGGCCGCCCCTCGGCGTCCGGCGCCGTCAGCTCGTCCAGGTCGACCCCTTCAAGTGCCCTCACAGCCTGCGGGGACAGTTCCCCAGAGATCGTCAGAGCCCCGGTCGACAGGTGCGCCCCACGGCGAGCAAGACGCGTACGGGCCGCCTTGTAGCCATCAGCCCCGGCCTGCTGCAGAAACCCCAGCAGGGGCGCACTCGCGAGTGCCACCACGCCGCCCGTCACCGCATCCCCCCACCCCTGGGGCGGCTGCGGGCCCACCCGGATACCCCGGCGCCACAGCAACACCCGGGCATGCGTCACCTTGTTACGGGCCTCCAGCTCCCACACTGCCGCCCGCACCCGAGGATCACGCAGCAACGGATGCCCGGCCGGAAGCTCATCGGTCAGCCAGTACGCGGCGTACATGTGCCCCTGCCGTGCGGCCGCCACGAGCAGCCGCAGCCCCTCGGCTTTCCGCCCCTCGTCCCACAGGTGACAGCCGACAGTGAACCCCACATCCCACGCGCAACGATCAGCCATAGCCCCGACGTTGCCCGACCCGTTCGCCGGCGCGAGGCCGAACGAAGGATTCGTTACTCGATCGGTCATGATCACCCGTCATGGCTCTTGGGGAGGATCGGAACGGCCAGTAGCGGGAGCGGTCAGCTGGTGAGCTGGCGGGGTACGCCGCCAGAGGTGCGGAGCTCCTGCAGGTCGGGGATGTGGTTGTAGAGGGTGCCGGGGCTGATCCCGAAGAGCTTGGCGATCGAGGTGATCGAGTGATCGGGGTTGGGCAGCATGTCTCGGGCGGCCCTAATGATGTCCGGGTTGACGACGAGGGCCGGCCGCCGACCTTGCCGCGGGCGCGGGCGGCAGCGAGGCCCTCGCGGGTACCGGAGACGATGCCGGACTTCTTGTCGGCGAAGATCCGGCGGCAGCCGGCCGCGGTGAAGGCGTCGAGCTTCTGTCCGCCGGTGGACACCCGGGCGTAGCCGATGCGGTTCTCGGTGCGGACGGCGGGCTCGGCGACCAGGAGTTCGAACTGGGCGTCTTCAAGTGGCGTGCTCAACCCTGGGGATCCTGTCAGAAAACGGCATCCTGGGGTTGTTGAATGCCCCGGGTTCTTGAAGGGGTTTTGAGGGCCCTGGAGGCTCTCCGGTGGCCCATCCGGCGCTCTTCCATAAACGAACGTTTCTGGGAATCATGCTGCGTCGAGTCCCTGGCCTTGATGCTCCGCTCGTCGAACTCCCGCCCCGGGCGTCCCGTCTCAGTGGACCTGGTCCCGATCTCAGGTGATCTGGTCCAATTCGCCTGTCGCCTCTCGGATGTCCACAGCTCAATGGCATGCACCTGGCCGGTTCTTGGCATCATGCGATGCCCGCCCATGCTTCAGCTCCGAATGTGCCCTTCACGTCGGAGGCGATGGTGGTGGCGTTCACCCTGGCTTGCAGGGCGTAGACGGTGGTTTTCCGTGTGCCACGGACGCTGAGATGCACTGGGCTGTCGCCCGGGTGGGCCGCGAGGATTCTCTTCAGTTCGCTCACGGACCGCTCCGTGACCCGGTGGGCGGGGAGTTCAAGTCGTACGGGAGGTTTCCCGCCGTGCTCGGCCGAGGACACGTCCAGCATCGTCAGCTCTCTGCCGAAGATGTTCACCGTACCGTCGCGGTCTTCGATCTTGCCTTTGACGGAGATGACGTTGTCCTCGGCCAGCGCGTGCTGCACGAGCTGGTAGGAGGCAGGAAAGAAAAGGACCTCGATGCTGGCGTCCCGGTCCGCGAGGTTCACGATGGCCCACGCGTTGCCCTGTTTGGTCATCTTCAGCTGGATGCCGGTGATCAGCCCGGAGAGCTGGACGTCTCCGTTGGTGCGGCCGGAGGTGAGAAGTTCGGCGATGGAACAGTCACGTGCTCCGGAGAGGATGTGCTCGGCGCCGTCCAGTGGGTGGGCGGAGACGTACAGGCCCAGCATCTCGCGTTCGGTCGCCAGGAGCTGGCGGCGGGGCCACTCGGCGTCGTCGATGGGGAAGTCCAGGCCGAAGGTCGGTCCGTCGCTGCCTTCTCCGCTGAGATCGGCGAAGAGGTCGTCTTGACCGAAGCTGGCCGCTTTCTTCACGGGAATGATGGCGTCGATGGCGTCGTCGTGGATGGCGGTCAGGCCCCTACGCGCATGTCCCAGGGAGTCGAAGGTGCCGGCTTTGATCAGGGATTCGACGGCCCGTTTGTTCAGTGCGGGCAGGTCGGCCTTGTCGAGGAAGTCGGGGAAGGAAGTGAACTTCCCCTTACTGCGGCGGGCACCGACGATGGCCTCGATGACGTTGTCGCCGACGTTGCGTACGGACCGCAGTCCGAACCGCACGTCGTCGCCGATGGCGGTGAACTCTGCGACGGACTCGTTCACGTCGGGCTGGAGGACTCGGACGCCGTTCTTGCGGGCGTCGGCGAGGTAGATCGCGGCCTTGTCCTTGTCGTCGCCCACCGAGGTGAGCAGGGCGGCCATGTATTCGGCCGGGTAGTTCGCCTTGAGGTAGGCGGTCCAGCAGGAGACGAGGCCGTAGCCGGCGGTGTGGGACTTATTGAACGCATAGCCGGAGAACGGGAGCATGACGTCCCACAGCGCCTTGATGGCTTCCTCGCTGAATCCGTTGCCCTGCATGCCGGCGTGGAACTTGTCCCACTCGGCGGCCAGCACCTCCGGCTTCTTCTTGCCCATCGCACGGCGCAGCAGGTCGGCGCCACCGAGGGTGTACCCGGCCAGTTCCCGGGCGATGGCCATGATCTGCTCCTGGTAGACGAGCAGATGAAAGGTGTTGCCGAGGATCGGCTCCAGGGCGTCGCGCAGTTCGGGATGGATCGGCGTGATCTCCTGGCGGCCGGTCTTACGGTGTGCGTAGTTGGTGTGCGCGTTCGCCGCCATGGGACCGGGGCGATAGAGGGTGTTGACCGCGGCGATGTCCTCGAACCGGGTGGGTTCCATCTGCTTCAGCAGGACCCGCATGCCGCCGCCGTCGAGCTGGAACACACCGAACGTATTGCCCTCGGCCAGCAGCCGGTACGTCTTGGCGTCATCCAACGGGATCACGACGGTGGAGGGATCGCCGTCCAGGGGGTCCACGGTGGCCAGGTTGATGCCACGGTTCTCGCGGATGTTCTCGATCGCCTGATCGATGACGCCCAGGTTCCGCAGCCCCAGGAAATCCATCTTGATCAAGCCCATCGCCTCGCACGACGGGTAGTCGAACCCGGTGATCTTCACGCCGTCCGAGGCACGCATGTGCAGCGGGATCCGGTCGGTCAGCTTCGTCTTGGAAAGAATCACCGCAGCCGCGTGCACACCGGTACCGCGGGTCAGGCCCTCCACCCCGCGAGCCGTGTCCATGACCCGCTTCACGTCCG
Source organism: Streptomyces sp. NPDC048483 (assembly GCF_040651455.1). Taxonomy (NCBI): domain Bacteria; kingdom Bacillati; phylum Actinomycetota; class Actinomycetes; order Kitasatosporales; family Streptomycetaceae; genus Streptomyces; species Streptomyces sp. NPDC048483. Next base: position 20,872 of record NZ_JBEZJZ010000121.1, on the reverse strand, counting down.
GGTCGTTGTCATACATCTGCCGGAGCTCGCCGGCCTCGCCATACCGCTCGTGGGAGGGGTCGAAGACGGCCGCCAGCGGGGCTGACTTGCCGTTCTGGTCCGGCGGGAGCGCCTTGGTGATCCGCTCGCCGTGGGAGTAGGGATAGCCCAGGATGCGCGAGGAGTCCTTGGTCGCGTTCTTGGCCTTGATCTTGCCGAACGTGTTCACCATGGCGGTGTACTCGTCGCCGTACTTCTCGGTGACGTAGCGGACCATTCTGTCGCGCTGGCGGTCGTCGAAGTCGAGGTCCACATCCGGAGGGTTGATGCGCTCGGGGTTGAGGAACCGTTCGAACAGGAGGCCGTGCTCCAGAGGGCACAGTTCGGTGATGCGGGTGGCGTAGGCCACGATGGAGCCGGTGGCCGAGCCACGGCCCGGGCCGAGGGAGATCTTGTTCTCCCGGGCGTGGCGGCAGATGTCCGCAACGACGAGGAAGTAGGAGCTGAAGCCCATGGGGCCGATGACCGTCATCTCGGTCTCGAAGCGGTCCAGGACGTGCTGGGGAACCGGGTTCCCGTAGCGCATCGCCAGGCCCGTGAGGACTTCCTTCCGCAGCCACGACTCCTGGGTTTCACCCTCGGGAACGTCCGGGAACTGCGGCATCTCGTCGACGTAGTCGAAGACCTCGTCATAGGACTCGATGCGCTCGGCGATCAGCAGGGTGTTGTCGCAGGCTTGGGGAAGATCCGAAAAGAGACTGCGCATCTCGGCGGCGGTCTTGAGGTAGTAGCCGGAGCCGTTGAAGCGGAAGCGCTTCGGGTCATCCTTGTTCTTGCCGACACCGATGCACAGCAGGCTGTCGTGGGCGTCGGCCTGGTCCTCGGTGACGTAGTGCGCGTCGTTGGTGGCCAGGAGGGGGATGCTCAGCTCCTTGGCCAGCCGCAACAGGCCGTCGCGGACGTTACGTTCGATGTCCAGGCCGTGGTCCATCAGTTCCAGGAAGTAGTTCTCCCGGCCGAAGACCTCCTGGTAGGCCGCGGCGACGGCCTTCGCCTCGCCGTACTGGTTCAGCCGCAGCCGGGTCTGGATCTCGCCGGAGGGACAACCGGTCGTGGCGATGATGCCCTCTGGCCGCTCAGCGATCAGCTCGCGGTCCATGCGCGGCTTGCCGGCCGGGAACTGCCCCTCATAGCTGGCCTGCGTGCTGAGCCAGAACAGGTTGCGCAGGCCCTGAACGTTGTACGCCCACATGGTCATATGGGTGAAGCGGCCGCCACCCGAGACGTCTTTCGATCCCTCACCGTCATCGCTCACGGCACGGCGGCCTCCCGGCCCCCAGAACTCCTGCTTCCGGATGAAACGGGAGGAAGGCGCCACGTACGCCTCGATACCGATGATCGGCGTGATGCCCTCGAAGCCCTTCGCGACCTGCGCGAATTCATAGGCACCGAACATGTTGCCGTGATCGCTCATGGCGATCGCAGGCATCTGCTGCCGGGCCACCTCGCCGAACATCGGCTTCAGCTTCTGCGCACCGTCCAGCATCGAATATTCGGTGTGATTGTGCAGGTGAACGAAAGAATCCGGCACGAGTGAGTTGCCTCCGAGGCGAGTAGGAAGCCCCACCCCGACCAGAGCCGCGATGGTGACCTTTCCAGCGACCGACCGCACCGGCATCGGCATCGGCAGATGGGCGGGCTACTCGGTCCGTCGCGGTGTGATCGCGTGGACGGGGTGACCATCGGGATCGAACCTGCCTGCGCAATCGATCGGACCGAGCCCCTGAAGCGCTGCCCGCTGACCTGCCCGGCCTCCGGACATCGCGCCGCTGTCGCACCACCCCGCAACACCACACGTTGACCAGAGACATCAAAGCGGGCATTGCACAGGGGAATCAAACAACCATTTCACCTCTATGACTCAACCATTGGTTGATCACCTAGGATGGCCGGCGTGGACCTCACTGCCGTGTACACCTTCGTCACCGCCGTGGACGAGGGACAGTTCCAAGAAGCCGCCACCAGCCTGTCGATCACCCCGCAGGCCGTCTCCAAGCGCATCGCCGTGCTGGAGAAGGACCTCGGCGTGCAACTGTTCAGCCGCACAGCGCGCGGGGCCCGGCTGACGATCGACGGCCAGGCGTTCCTGCCCCACGCCCGGGCTCTCCTCCAAGCCGAGGAGCGGGCAGCCGCTTCCGTACGGCCAGGCACCCGCCCGCTACGCGTCGACGTGATCGGCCGACAGCTCTCTCTGGCAGGACTGCTGCGTGACTTCCATCGCGCGCCCCGAGGTCGACCTCGATGTGGTGACCCTCTTCGACTCCGCGGCGGCCATCGCCGCCATCCGGTCCGGAACGATCGACGCGACCTTCCGCGCCGTCACCATGCCCGGGCGCCAACTCCCCGACGGCATCGAGGCCACCCCGGTCTTCGACGAGCCCCTCCAGCTGTTCACCGGACCAGCCCACGAGTTCGCTGCCGCTCGCAAGGTCACCCCCGCCCAGCTCGCCGGGCGTCGGATCTGGATGCCCGGCAACGTCCCCGGAACCGAGTGGGCCGCCTACTACGACGAACTTGCCACCGCGTTCGGGCTCACCATCGACTCGATCGGCCCCAACTTCGGCATTGAGCCCCTCCTCGACACGATCGCAAGCTCCTCGACGCTGGCGACCTTCGTCAGCGAGCGAACCCCTCTCGTCTGGCCCGCTGGCCATGACCTGAGGCGCATCCCCCTACACAGCCCGATCCCGGTCTACCCGCACTCACTGCTCTGGCGCACCGACAACCCGCACCCTGCCCTCACCGCGCTCCGCACCCACCTCAGCTCCGCATATCCCGGTCGCCCCGAAGGCGATAACTGGACACCGAAGTGGGCTCAACGCCCTCCGAGTTAGGCCGACGACAACGACACCACGAGCCGACGGCCGGAGGAGATGTAAGGGCGTCTCGCTTCCCTACTCCTCGTCGTCCTCGTCCAGGCTGTCGATCCTCTCTCTCGTTGCGACATGCGGATGGCTGTGACGTGCAGTGTTGAGAGTTCATGTAGGAAATCTTGGTCCTACTGTTGACCTGGGGTGGTATGCACATGTGGGCTTGTCTGCTGTGCGATAACGTGCGGGTCCTCAATGGGGGAGTCGGTATGCCCGGCGTCGATTCCGTCGTCTTCGCCGCCCCCGCTACAGCGTCATCGACGCCATCCGGGCCATCGGCCGCGGCCTGCGCCAGCCCCCGGGGCGGGCAAGAAGACCACCTTGGTCGTCCCGGTCTACCTGCGGCAGGGTCTGAGCACCACCGGCCTGCTGAAGGGCTCCGCCTTCGAGAACCTGCTCACCCTCTTGCAGGCCCTGCGCGCCGACGACACTCCTTCATGGATCGCATCGTCCTGCCCGCCCGCAGGAACGGCGGCAGGGCTCCGGCCGGGACCGCCTTCTGCGCCCGTCCCGAACGGGCCGCGCAACTCGCGCGTGCCCTCGGCCTGGAGATCACTGTGCCGGCCTCGGCACCTGGGAGGAGTCCCACGCCTGCGCCCACCGCTGCCGAACCGCCTTCGGACACCTCGGCGTTCTTGCCGGCTGCACCGATCCCGGTGGCTTCGTCCTGGGCGGGTGTCTGACCAGTCTTTGCTTGCGACGCCTTGTGGGCTGCCTGCCCGCCGAGAGCAAACAGGCCCTGGACGCCCTGGCGTGATGGGGGCGGCGCCGGCCCGCACATTCCAGTCCGTGCTTGAACATGCCCGCGTCTGGGCGGGCGTGCACGGAGACCTCTGCGTTCCTGTCAAGGATGAGGTCGGCGGCCATTGGCTGGGCTCCTGGCCGGCCGCTCAGCGCCGCAGAGCCAGGACCGGCCGCCTTCCCCACGGGCACGGCCAGGCGCTCGAGGCGATCGGCCCCGGCTGGAACCCGCCCGGGACGGACTGGCATCGCCGCTGCATCCGCGCCCGCACCCTCGTCGCGACGACCGGCTGGGAGCCCGCCGTGTCCTCCACCAGCCCCATCGGAGAGCACCGCGCCATCGTGAACCGGGTCCTGGCTCAGCGGCTGCCTTCTTGACGCGCCGAGCCGCCGGACGCGGTCCGCGTGCTTGGCGAGGCCTGCCCCGGCTCACCGCAGAGCGCGCCGGCGCCGACACGGCCTGGGTCATGCGCGCGCTGGCCCAGGTCCGGCTGGTGGTGCCTGCATGAGCCGGGCCGATGGTGCCCCTGCCCGCAGCCCCTGTCCTTGTGCCGGCGTGTGCCTGTCCTGATCGCTACGGGCGCCGCCCGGCTGTTCGTCGCACTCAGGCCGCACCGCTTCCGCCGTGTCCTGTCCGTAGTGGGGCGCGGGGCCGCTCCCGCCACGATCTCTCGGGCGCTCGCCGCACGCGGGGCCGTCGTGGCGCTGGGCGCGCGCTGCGCCGGGAGGGCTGCCTTCGGCGTTCTGTGGCCACGGCGCTGCTGTGCCGGATGCGCGGGGTCTGGCCGCACTGGTGCACGGGGGTGCGCACGGCGCCGTTCCGCGCGCACGCCTGGGTGGAGGTCGAGGGCCTTGCGGTGGGCGGACCGTACTGGCTGGGGGAGTACCGCCGCATGGTGGTGGTGCCGGTTTGCCGCAAGAGGGGCTGCCAAAAGAGCAGTCCTGAGGCCGGTGGGCCGGCGGTCGCAAATTGGCGGTCGGTCACCGGTCCTGGGCGAGCCGGTAGAGCTCGGCGCCGTGCGCGGGGTGCTTTCTGTCCGGATGCTTCCAGCGTGTCCGGGCGCGGGCTGGGCAGGGCTGTGTGGAAGGGCTCTTCAAGCCCCGCCGGTGCGGAACTTACCGATGGTTGGCCTGGTGAGCCTGAAGCCTGAGGTGCTGCTGTCGTTGTGGGTTGGTGGCCTGTGCGTGGGCTCGGCGCGGTTCAGCGGGGGTCAGGCTGAGGTGCTGGTGCGGACGGGAGGGCGGCCGTGATGCTCACCGGCCGGCGGATGCGCGTCCTTCGCTTCGCCCGTGAGTGGGTCGCCGGGTACGGGGGCCCTTCGGTGTGTGAGGGCGGGCAGGCGGCCGGCCTTGTCTCCCGTCCATGGTTTCCTGCCAGCTGCGGCGGGTGCGGGAAATGGGAGTGGCTGTGGAGACCTGCGGCCGCCTCAGCGGGCGGTGCCCGTACTGCGGGCTCCGGCCCGGCGAGGGCCCCGTCACAAGGGCGGTTGCCGGAGCCCGGTAGCTGTCCGCGGAACCGGACTCGCCAACAGTGTCACTACAGCCCGGGTTTCAATGCTTGGGTGACGTGGTCTGGGCCGTTTCAGGTGCTGGAGGGAAACGGTCCGTGGCCGGCTGCCGGGGCCGCGTCGCTTGTTTCGGAGCTAGCTTGCCCTGCGCTGTGCTGCTTCGATGCGGGTGTGAGGTGCCTGTGCATCGTCGAGCAGGGAGGTCTCGTTCTCCCCGGGGTCCGGGGACTGGAAGGGGTTGGTCGCCGGAGGCGGCGATGGCGCAGTGGCATAGCGGGGCGCGCCTTCCGGGGCGGAGAACAGCGAGGTCGGGTCGATGAGAGGTCTCCCATGGGTTACAGGGTCATGAAGGTGCCTGGTGTGCCGTGAGCGGGCACAGCGGTTCTACAGCTTGCTCATCTTGGCGTATGGGCTCAGGATCCGCTCCTGAGCCGAACCGAAATCCACGAGCGCCGCGATTCCCTCCTCGATACCGAGCACCCGGCCGAGGCCGTACATGTCGTGGGTGACCTGGTCACCCACGGCAAACTGCTTGGGGGACGGTGCGACCGGGGCCTCGAAGGGGCTGGTGGACAGATGGCGCTTTGGTGCAGCTGATTTTGTCATTGCCACCAGTATGGGCCCCCCGTGTACCGCTCGGTGCAGCTGTCCGCGTCCGGTGTTCGTCACAGGGGCCGGACGGCGAGAAGTGCGCCTGGCGGAGAGAGGCTGGAGATTCCTGCCGCCGGCCTCGTGGGACTTCGACACGGGGTACGGAAACTGTGTACCGCGCATCCCGGCGCGCCCGCGCCTGGCGTATGCGCTCCTGGTCCTCCTCCTATGTGAGGTAAGGGCGCTGGTGGTGCATCCCGCGCTGCCGGTGCGCCGCAGCCTGCGCCGTGCCCTTGCGCGGCGTGCGGCCCGCCGCCCGGTGGATGCGCCGGCCCATCCCCGTAACAGCACTCCTGTGCCTTTGGTGTCTTTGTGATTGTGGTGCTCGTCGTCGGTCTCGGTCACTGATCGCACAGCGGGCCGCCGGAACACCAGTCTGCTCCGGGGGGCGCTGCCGGCTGGTCCTTCCCGGCGGCAGCCGTCATCAGGATGGCCGGTGCCAGGAGAACACGGGGCACGGCCCAGACGCGGCCGACCCTCACCCCGGGAACAGCGGCTTCGGGCGTGGTGGTCCCGCAGGCCGCCAGACTGTGCGCCGGCATGCTGTGCAGTGGATACGGGTGCGCCGGTCGGTGTGAAGATTTTCGCCGCCGCACCATTGGCATGCCGTCGATGGCATGTTTCCCCCTTGTCGTGGTCCTGGTGCTCTTCTCTGCGACCACTGAAAACAGGGCCCGGCGTACGACTTCGCCGGGCTTGTCGACGGCGGCGGTCGCCAGCTTGAAGAGGATGCCGCAGGCGTACCCCGAAGCCGTCGCGGCGGCCCGCGCCGACTTCGCCGGCCTCCAAGGCGTCGATGGCCTCCCCAGCCCGCGGCGTACCCGTATTCGCCGTCCCGACGACCCGGTCACGCCCGAGGAAGCCGGACTTCGGCAGCACTTTCACGACCAGGTTCTCCAGGACGCTGTGACCGGGTAGGCCGGCAAGATCAATCGCTTGGCGCCAACCGCTGTTGCGTTGTTCCCCGGGGCCGTTCCTTGTCCCTCCTGTCGCTTGGCCTGGTCTTTCCCCTGAACGGACACCGCCGGGGCCACAGGGCTTGTGATGAGAGCCGGGGCTTCCTGCCGGCCGGCGGCGGTAGGCGGGGTGCCGGTAGGAACCGTGTCACCGGTCCTGCTGGCTTATTCCGTGCCCGCGGGGCCGGCGGCTCGTTGGCCGGGGCAGCGGCGGCCGTCTTGGCGTTCCCCGTCGCGGGCGGGGTGTGGAACGTTGATGCGGCCAGGGCCGTGGCCGTGGCCGAAGGTGACCGAGCTGACCGCGCGAGCGGCTAAGGAGTCGCTGACCACCTGATCTGCCCGCGGTTGGCCGGGGCGAGGGCCAGCGCGGCCGCCGTGCCCACGGCGAAGGTCAGCTTCTTCATGCCCGCCCAACCCGCCCGCCCGCCGTCGTTCGGTGGCGGGTCTCACTCCCCACCACCCGGGCGTGCGACGACGACCGGCGGCGCAGGGGGAAAGGGGGGATGCCGCCGCTCGAACGACGGCACCCCCGATCAAGCAGCGAGTCGCCTGGGAGCACGCGTGACCGACTGTGCCGCGTGCAAGCTGCGCCAGCTGGCCATGTCGCTCCTCCCTGGGACTCAGGGGCCCGCCCAGACCAACGGACAGGTGCCCACTCGCCGGGGCATAGCCCGCAGCGATGAGTAGAGAGTGCCCCTCGTTCGCCGGCCATCTGCCTCAACTCGGACTCACTCGGACACATCCGCGACCCGCCTGGCTGTTCACGCAGGTCAGGGCCTCATTGTTCAGGTCGGCCAATGGATTGTTCAGCGGTTCCGGACACGAATCAGAACTGTGCCGCACTTCTATCTCCGTGGCGTGGATTCAGGTTCAGCACTGGCAGCATGGGGCCCTTCTCAATTCCCGGGCCACTGTTGCCAATTGAGGAATTGGGCGTCCATGATGCGGGGGATAGCGCCGACAGCGGGGGTAGCTCGAACTGCCCCCAGTGGCCTTGTGCTGCCGTTGAGCGCTGCCCGCCCAGACCAACGCATCGACCGGAAGGTGTCCTCATGGACGGTCGCCTCAGCGCGTGGACGTACACGCGCCCGTGCCTCCTCGCCCACAAACCCGCAGCAGGGGCATCCCCCGCGGAATCCGCAACACCAGCTGCCTACTGCGTGACGCCGCAGGCCGCAGCAGCCATCACTGCGACGGTCGTCATCGTCATCGTCCTGGTGGCCCTCGGGCAGGTGCCGGCCGTCACCCTGGAAGCCCTCGTGGCACTGCTGGGGATCTGGCGCCTCACCACTCGCTCTTCCTGAATTCGGATCACTGCAGGCCCCACTTCGGTGGGGCCTGCCCTGACCGCGATCCAAGGAGGAGCGGTGCCAGGAATCGAGAAACCCATCGCCGAGGGCGTCCCCTACGCCGAATTCGCACTCGCCCTTCGCGCCCTGCGGACGCAAGCCAGAATGACCTACGCGCGCATGGCAGAAGCGACCAGCTATTCCCGGGCGACGCTGTCGCAGGCGGCCAACGGCAGGACACTGCCGACCTGGCCCGTCACCCGCGCCTACGTCGAGGCATGCAACGGCGACACGGCCGAGTGGGAGACCCGCTGGACTGAACTGGACCGCACTGCCGACCCGCCCTTCGGCTTCGACAAGGCACTCGCGTCCTGGGCGCTCGATTACCAGCGACACCCCGACCCGTCGGGCGTCAAGACCACCGCTGAGTTCATGGAGGCCCTGCGCAAACTGCGCGCTCACGCCGGCCTGTCCCTGCGCGAGATCGAGCGAATCAGCATGCGGAGCTTCCCGTCCCGCAGGCCCGGAGTCACGATGGCGCTGGCCAGCTCAACCCTCAGCGACATCCTGAACCGTGAGGTCCTCCCCAGCTGGGACTTCACCAGAACCTTCGTGACGATCTGCTACGGCCACCGACGCGGCTTGCGCGGCACAGAAGCTGACTGGATGGCCGCCTGGAACCGGCTCGACGCCTACCCCCAGTGGATCCGGGTTCCCCGACCCGCAGCTGCGTCGGCAAAACCACCACCGACCGACGTAGCCCCGGCTGAAACGAAGCGGCGCCGTTGGTGGCAGATGCGGGCGCGGCGCTGAGGACATCCTGCGGAACCGGGCCCGGATCCTTGCTTGCCGTACTTGATCACCGTCGTTTGCGGCCGGTGACGATCCTGCTGGCATATTCGGTCACGCGGCGGGGGAGAGGCCGGGGCGGGCAAGGTGACTGACGCGGGTGCGGTCGAGCGGGTGGCCGTTCCACCAGGCACCGAGGCGGATGAGGTTGAGCGCAACGGCGGAAAGACGTGCTCCAGGCGGGTCTTGTGGAGACCGAGGCGGCGGGCACGTCTGATCCCGGTGACCGCGACGGCCTGGTGGATGGTTCCCTCGATGCCCGTGCGCATTCCGTACTTGGCCCGCCACTGCTCGTCGCCCTGCTGGAGGCGGGCATGGCCGAGGACTTCTTGCACCTCGCGGGTTGCAGGGAGAGGGTCCGGCCGCCGCTCTTCGAGTGGGTGCACCGGTCGCGCACCGGGCCGGGCGACATTCCACACCCCACCCGCGGCCAAGAACGCCAAGACGGCCGCCGCTGCCCCGGCCAACGAGCCGCCGGCCCCGCCGGGCACGGAATAAGCCAGCAGGACCGTCACCAGCCGCAAACGGCGGTGTTGAGTCCTTGGGCCTGGCATGGCGGGGCGGTTCGGCGGCATTGGCCGGATCGGCCTGCAGTGGGAACGCGAAGCAAGCGCGGGCCCGGGGGTGATGCGCTCCCAGCTGCAGCGCATCACCCCCGGGCGTCAGATCTGTCGCCGGCGCCTCACCCGCTTCGGCGGGGCCGGGCGGGACTTGCGGCTCTGGATGCCGTGGATGACGAGCATCATCGCCTGGACAGCACCGGCAACTGCTGTTGCCAGGGCAAGCACTTCGACCATGCTGGAGACCTCTTCGTTCTGTGAGGAGGAACGCCCTGGCGCGCGTGGCCAACGAGAGACAGGGCAAACCGATGACTGTGGGGTCGCTCAGCAGCGGCCCCACAGTTCACGACACCAGCGCGGACGGTTTTCTGGCGAGCAGATATGACGGGCCAAAAGAAAATCATCTGCCCAGCTCAAGAGAGGTACGAGTGGCGGAGAAAACCCCAGAAAAGAGGGAGGGGGCAGGCGGCCGCAGCAACTCGTCGAGCGGCGGCCGAGACTCGTATGGGGAGACAGAGCTGGTGAAGCTGGGGGTTCCGCGTCCCCGGATCAATCTGAGCGTGGCGCTACGCGCGCTGATAAAGGCCACGGTGGGGAGCCAACGCGCGGTGGTCAAGGCCGTCGGGCCGGCTCTGAGCGACGACTCGTTGTCGAAAATGCTGAATGGCAAGACCCCCATGGAACGGTTCCAGTTCGACAAGATTGTCGAAGCCTGTCTTCCGAAACTGCCACAAGACGAGCAGCAGGGGCGACGCCAGCAGCTGGAAGAGCTGTGGGATCTGTGGGCGGCGGCGTCCACAGAGAGCGCCGCGGTTCCACAGCAGCAGGGCAGTTCGTCCGAGGCTCCTGGGCTGCCCGTCCAGCCTGAGGCGCCCGCCGTCTGGTCGATGCGCACATTGCGGCAGGGCCAGGAGCTGCCGCGCCGGACCCATACCAAGATGTGGGAGTTCTACGGGCTCGAATGGCCTCTGGAGGAGACGCCGGGCAGAAGGAGGCCGCGTCTTTACGTGAGCACCGGCCTGATACTGGTGTGCGCTGGCCCGGTGTACTACGTACAGGACACGACGTGGCTGCTGATCGTGCTCGGCCTGCTCTGGCTGCCGATCCTGGCCACCGAGATCCCGCAGCAGTTACGGCGCTACCCGCTCCGGCACGTCCGCGGAACGCCGCCGGAAGCGACCCGCCTGCCCACACGCTGGCGGCGCCCGGGGCAGCCCGAGATCGCCTGGTACGTGGGTGATGAGGACCTCGAAGGCGTCACGGCCGTACTGTCCGCCCGCCCCTCCGACCGCCTGAGTAACTACCGGCCCGCGACCGGGTGGCTCCGACTGTCGAACGCCACCCCGGGCATCCCGCCTGAGTAACTACCGGCCCGCGACCGGGTGGCTCCGACTGCCGAACGCCACCCCGGGCATCAAGGTGCGGTGGGCCATCGAGGACATCACCCACGGCAGTCTGCTGGCTCAGGGAACTCTCAGCGGGCGCACGCGGATCGTGAAGCTCGACCCGGCTTTGAGTCACTCCAGGCACCTGCACCAAGACGCCCCGCAGCTGATCGGCGTCCTGCTCGCGGTCGGCTACGGAGCGGGGAAAGCCAAAGTGTCCTGGCACGCCCCCGCCACTTACGCCTTCACGGGCCGCTTCACGGGCCGCTTCACGGGCGATTCTCCCGCGCTGGGCTGGTGGCTCATCCTGCTCGACCGGCTCCTGCGGAATCGGGCCGACCGCAAGTACCGCCGTAACCGTCGGGACCGGGCCCACCCTCAGGTGATCAAAGAGCGGCGCGCCCTGTCGGGAGGCCGCAAGCGGACCGGGACAGCACTGCGGAGGGGAATCGCGCGCCGGTGGCGGCGGTGGCGGCGGTGGCGCCTGCAACGGCCGCTGCTGTGCACACTCGCACTCGCGACCACCGCGGCGTCCGCGGTTGCGGCGACGGCCGTGGGTACGGCCGTCGCCGCAACCTTGCTCCGTGGCGAACAACATCCGTTGGCCACAGCCGTCTTCGCCGGCCTCGGCATCCTCCTGGCCGTCCTGGCCACTGCCGGGAACTTGCTGGTCCACCCCCACCGACGCAGGTGGATGCTGAACGGATTCCTGGTCCTGGCCGTCGCGGGCACCTTCGCGCTGGCGTTCTGGTACCCCGGATACCTGCCGTGGCTCAAGGACTGGGGTACCGAACTTGCCCGTCTTCTCCAGAGAGAAGGCGCCGCTGTGAGCACCGGCCTCAAGGACTGAACACCACCGTTTGCAACTGGTGACACGGTTCTTACCGGCACCTCAACTCGCCCCTCGAGCGATCGATCCTGCAGAAGTGACACGTCCAAGACCGTCGTTACCGGCCCTGGACACGCACACCGGGTGACCGCACCAAGCAGGCCCCGCCCATCCGGGCGGGGCCTGTCCGTGCTCAGACCTGAGCGTGGCTGACGCGCCCTCAGAACGGCCCCTGGCGGCCCGGCAGGGTCTGTTCGACGTCACAGTTGTGCCGGACAGATCGTCCGGCCCCTTGGGTGCGCGTCGCTGTGTGCCGGCCAGCTGGCCTACAGCGCCAAGCCCGTTGACCGGCCCGGCGTCGGGCGTTCCCGGCCGCCCGCTTCAGCCCTGCCCGGCCAGGGCAAAGGCCGCCCATGCCGAGCCGGACGCCGCCGGTCAGCCGCCGCCGGGACCACCACCCTGTCGAAAATGGGTCTCCGGCATCCGGTTGTCGTGATTCAACGGTTCCTTCGTCCCCAGGCGGGCCCAGACCAAGAACGTCCCCAGTCCCACAGCCAGCAGACCGACCGGAACGAGTATCGCAAGAGCCCACTCGGGCATGCCGCCTCCCCTTAGCGTCACCTGACCTGCCAAGCGCCGTGCCACCACGGTAGAGCCCACCACTGACAACGAAGCCCAGGAAAGGCGACGGCCCCTCAGATGAGGAGCCGTTTCTCTAAGCGGTGCAGGTCAAAGGCTCGCCGGTTGTGGTGGATCCGCCACAGCCGATGCGGTGGGGTCAAGAGCGGGGAGCAGGCAGCGATGCGCTGTCCCCGGCGACGGGGGAGTCTGCCCGGCAGCCAGCCCGGGCACGTACCTGTACAGCGTGTTCCGCAAGACACCCAGCAGCTTCGCCATGGACGAGCCGTGTTCTCCGGACGGGCCAGGAGCGCAGGAGCGTGCCGGATCTTGTCCTCACCCATGGCGGGCGGTCGGCCGAGCCGAGCCCCGCGCGCCCGCGCCCGCGCCCGCGCCCGCGCCCGCGCCCGCGCCTGAGTGAGCCCCTCGTGCCTACCTGCACGATCAGCTCCTTGATGAATTCGGCCAAGGCAGCGAAGGCATGAAACACGAGCCTGCCGCCGGGCATCGTGGTGCCGAGCGCTTCGTGCAGCGACAAAAAGCCGACACCGCGCTTCCGCAGACCCGACACGACCGCGATCAGGTCCTGGATCGAGCGGCCGAGCCGGTCCGGGCTCGGGACGACAAGGGTGTCCCCGGGCCGTACGTAGCCAGGCACTTCCACAGTTCCTCGCGCTCCGCAGTGCGGCCGGACTTCTTGTCCGCGAAGATGCGGGCACAGTCCGCACCTTCAAGCGCGGCGAGCCGGCGATCAAGTTCTGGCCCTTGGCCGAGACACGGGCGCAGCCGATGCGGGCGCCGGCCGTGGCGTTCGCCCAGAACGCCTGGAGGGCGCCGTCGTCGGCCTCGGTCCAGTCGGAGAGTGCGGCCGTGGGGAGACCGTACAGAAAACGGCCCCGGCTCGTTCTTGAGCACCCCGACCTCGTGAACACCCTTTTTGAACACAGCGGATGAGGGTTCGGCCGGCGCGCCGGCCTCTGAGGCGGCACTGTCCAAGAACCGATCGGTTCCTGGACAACGCTGAAACACAGACCCGGCACGGTGGGTGCCCTGGCCGCCACCCGCCACCCGCCACCCGCCGCCTGGTCAGAGGGTGTCTGCGAGCAGGACGCCGCCGTATGTCAGGACGAACGCCAGCAGGAGGTACACCGGCACTACCAGCAGCGGCGCGAAGCCGATGAGCGAAAACGGAATCCGGCGACCGGCCTTGAACCTGCCGCGCGGGCGCCGCACTTCCGCTTCCAGGTCGAGACGTTCCGCGGCGCGCCCGGACACGGTCACGCCCGCGTTGGCGGGTTTGTGGAGCAGCGCTCTGCGCACGGTGGCATCGACGGTGTCGTGGCTGCCTTTGAGTTTGTTGAGGATGACCCGCACGCCGTGGGCGTCGGTGAGAATCAGCCGGTCGTCGGTGGGACCCTGGGCGACCACCTCGATCCGGCCGACCTTGGTGAGCCGGGCGAGGTCGACGGTGCGCCGCCCGGTCAGGGTGCGCACGGACAGCAGGCCACCGTCGTGCAGCCGCGCGTGCCAGCCAATGTGGGCGCAGAAGGACACCAGCGCGCTGAGGGCGAGCGAGACCCAGTTGAGCATGACGAAGTCGTCATCGATGAGCCGGGCCCGCACCAGCAGGCCCGTCACCACCAGGACCGCGGGCGGAAGCAGGGCCGCCACGAGGTCGGCGGCCCTGCGGCCGGTGCGTCCCTGGCCGGCGAATATCGCGATGCTGTCACGGGAATGGGCAGTGCCCTTTGCCGAGTTGGCTGTCATGGCGGTGCACGCTATCGCGCACTGCATTCGCCGGCGCGCCATTCGCCGGGCAGGCGGTTTGGTCCACCTGCACTCAGCCAGTGGCAATCGAACTCACTGACGAACTGGTCGCACTGGAACAGGTCGCCTGGGACGAGATCCAGGCCGGCGCCCTCACCGTGGACACCGCCGAGGCCGTGTGGGTCGCCGTTGCCGCTCATGCCGAGGCAGACACAGACACTGGCGAAATTACCTGCCCGACATGTCAGTCAGTCCACGCACTCGGCTCGCCTCCGTGAGGAGGTTCGTCGGGCAGTTCCCTGGCGGAAAGCCGCGCGTGAGGTCGTTGCGGTAGCCCGGCTGTCGCGGCGGTCTCGGGCGCCGCATGGTGGGGATGCTCCTGCGTTGGCAGCTTTGTCAGCTCCGCCACCGTGCGCGGTTGCCCGTTGAGCAGCTCAAGGAGGCGGTCCGCGCGGGTGGGGACCGCCAGTCGACGCCCCACCCATCGACCCGGTAGCCCGGTATCCGGTACTTCGCCAACAGGCACCAAGTGATGGTCATTGCCCCTCTTCTTGGCCGCGATGAGACATCGGCGTTCACACACCAAGTGCTCCCCGGTGCGATGAAGGATTCGACAGCCGCATACGAGGTGGTGGATGCGCTGTTCATCCGCCCTGACGCCGCGGCCGTCAAGGTACACGCCCAGTACTTGACGCTCACTGGTCAGCCCATCGGGAACCCGGGCACTGCGCTCTACGTCATGGCGAAGGAAGACGGGCAATGGCGCCTGGCCGCCTGCCAGAACACGGAAATACCTGACGTCTTACCCGACAAGGGCCGTACGGGTCGGGCGAGTTGTCAAGTGACGTCCTGGGCCCGTGCGCTCACTCCCCGGTCCGCCGCGGCGCCGGCGGGCAGACGGCGCGCGGGTCGGCGAGTCGGCGGGGCAGCTCCGGATTGTGCCGCAGCGCGTCCAACACGACACGCACCGCCGCACGAGGCGGTGAGCCGCGGCGGATGGCCGCCGTGATCGTGCGCGTCACAGGGGTCGCGAGCTCCCGGGTCGCGACGCGATAGCGCTGGTCGACCGCCAGGCCGGGCAGCAGCGCGATCGACAGCCCGGCCTCGACGTGCTGCAGCGTCATCATGTAGTTGCTGAACCGGCACACCACCCGGGGCTCAAACCTCGATTGACGGCACAGCCGTAGCGCGAGATTCGCCATGTACGACTGTGGTATGTCGAACGCCCACGGCTCGTCCGCGTAAGCCGCGAGGTCCACGGCACCGCGCCCGGCCGCGGGATGCCCGGCCGGGACCACCAGCACGATCGGGTCCGTGGCCAGCGGTACGAGGTCGAGGTCCGGCCCCAACGGCAGCTCGTCGAAGTCCGTGGTGGTGATGATGACGTCCGCGTCCCCGACCCGCAGCGCGGGCATGCTCGCGTGCGGCTCCAGCTCGAGCAGCTCGACGTCCAGATGCGGATGCTCGCGTGCCAGCCGGGTCACCGCCGGCACAGCCATGGTGTGGATCGCGCTCTGGAATGCCCCCAGCCGCACCAGCCCGGCCGGTTCTTGGCCGAATCCGCGAAGCTCCGCCTCGACGGTGTCCATGTGATCGAGGATCGCCCGCGCCCGCCGCGCGAGGATCAGCCCGGCCGAGGTCAGCCGTACCCGGCGTCCCGTCCGTTCAAGGAGCTGTGTGTGCGTCTCGGTTTCGAGCACGGCGAGCTGCTGAGACACGCTCGACGGGCTCAGGTTGGCAGCTTGGGCGACTGCCCGGACGGTGCCCAGTGTGTCCAGCTGACTCAGCAGCCGCAGCCTCCAAGGGTTCATCATGCCTTCATTGTTGTGCGGTTTCACCGAACAGCACAGCCGGAATGGTGAGATGGACGTGCCGCTCGAGGGCGGCCTAGCGTCGGGGACATGACTGTTTCGACCACCACCCCATCGTCCACCGCGACCTTCTGGGCCGATGCCGAGAGGCACCTCGTACGCTACGGCGGCGAGTTCACCCGCGAGATCATCGACCGCGCGGCCGGGAGTTTCCTGTACACCGCGGACGGCCGGAAGATCCTCGACTTCACCTCCGGCCAGATGAGCGCGATCCTCGGCCACTCGCACCCGGAGATCGTCGCCACCGTCCAACGGCAGGTCGCGACGCTCGACCACCTCTACAGCGGCATGCTCAGCCGCCCGGTGGTCGACCTCGCCCGGCGGCTGGCCGACACCTTGCCCGCGCCTCTGGAGAAGGCGCTGCTGCTGACGACCGGCGCCGAGTCGAACGAAGCCGCCATCCGGATGGCCAAGCTCGTCACCGGCAGGCACGAGGTCGTCTCGTTCGCGCGGTCCTGGCACGGCATGACGCAGGCCGCCGCGTCCGCCACCTACAGCGCGGGGCGCAAGGGCTACGGCCCTGGCGCGCCCGGCAACTTCGCCATTCCGGTGCCGAACGTGTACCGGCCCGACTTCGCCACCGCCGACGGTTCGCTGGACTGGCACCGCCAACTGGACTTCGCGTTCGACCTGATCGACGCCCAGTCGACGGGGAGCCTGGCCGCGTGCCTCGTCGAACCGATCCTCAGCTCGGGCGGAATAATCGAGCCGCCGGCCGGGTATTTCGCGGCCCTGCAAGACAAATGCCGGGAACGCGGCATGCTGTTGATCCTCGACGAGGCCCAGACCGGCCTCTGCCGCACCGGGACCTGGTACGCGTTCGAGCGCGACGGTGTAGTCCCCGACATCATCACCCTGTCGAAAACGCTCGGTGCGGGACTGCCCCTCGCGGCCGTGGTCACCAGCGCCGAGATCGAGCAGGAGGCGCACGAGCGCGGGTTCCTGTTCTTCACCACACACGTCGCCGACCCGCTGGTGGCAGCAGTCGGCAACACCGTCCTCGACGTCCTGACCGACAACAAACTCGACGAGCGTGCCCACTCGCTCGGCGCGTTCCTCCGCCACGGCCTGGCGGACATCGCCAGGCGCCACGAGGTCGTCGGCGACATCCGCGGCCGGGGCCTGTTGGCCGGGCTCGAACTCGTCGTGGACCGCGAGACGAAGCAGAGCTCGGACGAACTGGGCGCGCGGGTCACCCGGCGTTGCCTCGAACTCGGTCTGCACATGAACATCGTTCAGCTCCCCGGCATGGGCGGAGTCTTCCGGATCGCGCCGCCCCTGACCGCCACCGAAGACGAGCTTTCGCTCGGCTTGTCGATTGTGGACACAGCGATCGGCGACGCCTGCGCCGGCCTCTGAGCATGCTGGTGCTGGTGCAGGCCCGAAGCCCCGCCTGACCTCTGCGACCGGCTGGGTGGCTCCCGGCGACCTGCCGGCCCCCGGCTCTGGCCTTGACGCCGGTGTCAAGGTCTAGCGTCTCGGGTGAACAGGGAGGAGCCGCCGTGCGGATCGGGGAACTGGCCGAGCCGGCCGGGGTGAGCACAAGGTCGCTGCGTTACTACGAGGCGCAGGCACTGCTGCGGGCCCGGCGGGCCGCCAACGGCTGTCGCGAGTACGGGGACGAGGACCTGCGGATGGTGCGCAAGATCCGCTCGCTGCTGGACCTCGGCTTCGGGCTGGAGGAGACCCGGCCGTTTGTCGAGTGCCTGCGTGACGGGCACGAGACCGGCGACCGCTGTCCCGACTCGATCGCCGTCTACCAGCACAAGCTCGCCGAGCTGGACGCATGCATGACCCGCCTCGGCGAGGTGCGCGAGCGGGTCGCCGGGCAACTGGAGAGGGCTGTCGAGGCCCGCTTCGCCGATCCGCGCTGCGAGTTCTCCCCTGGAGTTCCGGATGATCTGAACCAGTCCGCCCGAGAGCAAAGGACGCCCTGATGGCCACCACCGAACCTGCCGTCGTCACCGTAACCGACGACACCTTCGACCATCTGGTCCTGCGCAGCGCGCGGCCCGTCCTCGTCGAGTTCTGGGCACCCTGGTGCGGTCCGTGCCGCCAGCTGGCGCCGGTTCTGGACCAAATCGCTCATGAGGAGGCCGATCGCCTGACCGTCGCCAAGCTCAACACTGACGAGAACCCCGCCACGATGATCGCCCGCAACGTTCTTGCCGCACCCACCCTGCAGCTCTACCGCGATGGCGAGCTGGTGAAGGAGATGGCCGGCGCACTACCGAAGCGGCGGCTGATGCAGGAACTGGAGGACGTCCTGCCGCACGTCGTGGAGACGGAGCAACTGCAAGCCGGTCAGTGACCAGGCGGCTGCGCAGCCGCACCGCCGGCTTCCGGGGCAGGATCGATGCGGCGTTGACAGTCGCCCGTGATCGTTCGCGGCGCTCAGAGGGATGTCCGGGCGGCCTGCGGTACGCCGGTCTCCGGAATCCGGGTCCCGTGCCGCCCACCCGAACCCGCGAGTCGCCGGCGGACAGCTCGACCCGTAGTTCGCCCGGTCGGCCCCTGTCCGCGCCCTGGTGCAGGACGAGAACCGACTCCTCGGGGACCAGGCCCAGTTCGCGCGCGTACGACCCGAATGCCGCGGCTGCGGCGCCCGTCGCGTCGACTCCGAAAGCTGGGGACGCCACGGACACCACGAGCACGGGGCCACCGCGGCCACTGACCGCCCCTGAACCACCAGTGAAACCTGGCTGCTTGTGCCGGCCACAGTGCGCCGCAGGGTCCGGAACCTGCGGCGCACCACCAGGTCCCACCGGCCGATCCGTCCATGACATCAGCCGGCACACGCGCCGAAAGACCGGCCCTCAAACGCAGCTATACCTTTCTCGGCCCTGCGTCGTTCTCAGAGCGCGTTGGCTCGCTGTTCAGAAACCGATGGCGCCCTCAAGTGATCAACGCACCACCCACGGATGATCATGCGATCGTGGAGGTACAGGTGCGTGACTACGGGCTTTCGCCGGCTCAGCAAAATGAGATCTGGAGGCGCTGGCGCGAGGGGCAGTCGTTGTACGGGGCGATGGTGTACGGCTCATGGCTGCGGAGCGTGAACGTGGGTCTGTCACCGGCCTGGTGCACTCTGCCGGGCCCGCTGGCGCCCGGCCCTAGCCCCGCGAGAATCGCGGTGTTCCTGTCACTGGCTGCTGCCGACGTGTTGGTGATCGTCCTGCCGGTCCCACCGCTCAACCATCTCGTTCAGCTCGCCGAGCGAGGAGACCTCGGGGACGGGAACGAAGCGGATGCGACGGAAATAGCCGATCTGGCCTTCGACTCCGCCCTTCTTTCGATGCCGGGCCGGCAGTAGAAGCTCTTGTTGGCCCTTACGATGCGCTGGGACAGGATGGCGGGCGTGACTCTCAAGTACCCGTGCGTGTGCTGCGGCCGCCTGACGATGGACGATCCGCCCGGCTCATACGAGATCTGCCCAGTCTGTTTCTGGGAAGATGATGACCTGCAACTACGCTGGCCGGACTGGGCGGTGGGCGCGAACCGGACTTCGCTGATCGAGGCACAACAGAACTACCAGGCTTTCGGGGCATGCGACGAGCGGTCCGTGGAGCATGTCCGTCCGCCCGGAGATCACGAGCCGCTGGACCGGAGCTGGCGGCCCATCGACCTTGAGCGGGACCACTTCGAGCCCCAGGCGGTTCAGCTGGCTGCGTGGCCCGACGACCGGACTGTCCTGTACTGGTGGCGCTATCGGAACACGGGCTTCTGGCGGCCGACCGCCGGATGACGCCTCGGAGCTTGACGGCCGTGCGTTGGGCAGGCATAAGCGAGTTGGACTAGCGGCTTCTACGCTGGTGAACACTGTGATCGACGCGGACGCCGAGCGTCTGCCGCTGCTGACACTGAACGAGGCACTGCGCTTGCCGCCCCATGCCCGAATCGCCTTACGGCTGGCTCGCACCCGCGACGGGCAAGAACCCGGTGGGATGCGAGCCGGTTCGGGCTACACCGGTTCGTAGTCCAGGTCGGTGTCGGGACAGGTGGTGGCGAGGTCGCGGAGGGTGTTGCGTTCGGTGTGGTCGATGGTGAGGTTCCAGCGGAGTTTGGTGGTGACCCAGTCGGTGAGGTAGGTGCAGCGGGCCTCGGCGGCCGGCGGCATCCACTGGGCCGGGTCCTGGTCGGCTTTGGAGCGGTTGGTCCTCGCGGTCACGGCGATGAGGGAGCGTTCGGCGTCGAGGTCGTTGGTTATCTAGTGTTGTCAAGACTTAACGCAGGTCAGTGGCTTGCGCAGGTTTAAGGCATGTGAGGCAAGTTGTGCAGTCTCGGGCTGCCGCTGCGCCTGATGGCACCTTGTGAAGGGGCATGCCTCGGTACTTTCTTCACCGGCCCCTACGGCACCTTCTGTCTGGACATGGACGTCCGGCTCGACCTGGGGCCGGCCCTGACCGTGCTCACCCCCTTACCCCGGCGGACGCCGCCACCGGACCAGCCACAAAGCTGCGATGAAGGACTTGCCGACCTCACCGGCCCCTGCATGAACGAGGCCGCCTGGCGGAGGCGTGAGGGGTCGGCTCACGCTGTCTATGCGCGATCTGAACGTGGCGTGGCGGTGCCGTCCGGGGTCGTTTCGGTTTTGGTGTAGAGGACCTCGCGGCCCTGCTCCGCGGCGCGGATGAGCCCTTCGCTGGTGAAGTCGAGGAAGCGGGCGGCTTTCTCGAGGCGGGTGGCGGCCGGGGTGCCGCGGCCGAGGATGCCGACGCCCTGCCGTGCGGTCTCGATGAACTGGTCGTTGTCCCGGGCGCTGCGGATCATCGACCGGTACCAGAGGTCGTCGTCGACGACGTAGCGCTCGCGGCGGCGCTCGTCGCGTTCCCGGCGGACGAGGTCCAGGCCCTCGAGGAACGTGATCGCTTTGGAGATGGACGCCGGGCTGACCTGGAGGCGCTGGGCGAGTTCGGAGGCGGTGAGGCTGCCGGTGTCG
>NZ_JBEZJZ010000120.1:0-25194 GCF_040651455.1 Streptomyces sp. NPDC048483 | reverse complement strand
GCCGCATCCGTACTGGCGCTCCAGCTCGCCGCCCGCGGCCGCCTGCTGCCCGGTCTGAGCCCCGCCGACCACGACGCCTGGCGGCTGGGCCCGCTGGACCCGGCCGACGTCGGGCGGCTGCGCGATCTCGCCGCCGCCATGCCGCCGTACGCCCACGCCACGCCCCTGCCGGACACCGACCCCCTCGAACTGCCCGAGCCCGAGCGCCACCTGCGGGCCTTCCTGGACGCGGTCGCCGACGGCCTGCCGCGCTCCCCCGCCGCGGCAATGGCCACCGGAGGGCCGGCCTTCGCGGCGGCCGCACCGCAGCACATCCCCGAGCAGCGCGCCTGGGCCGCCGATGTCGCGGCGGGGCACGACGCGGGCGTACGGATCTCGCTGCGCGTGGAGGTGCACGGGCTGGACACGGACCGGGCCGCCTTCACCGCCGTGCTCCAGCTGCACAGCCTGACGGATCCGACGCTGGTCGCGGATGCCGCCGAGGTGTGGGCCGGGGCCTCACCGGCGGGGCAGGCGTTCGGGCCGCGGGCCCGGATGGACACCTTGCTCACGCTCCGCCGGGCCGCCGGCACCTGGTCGCCGCTCGCCCCTCTGCTGTCCGCGGCGGTGCCGGACGCGCTGCCGCTGGCCGACGAGGAGATCGCCGAGCTGCTCGGCCCGGCCGGGCGCGCGCTGGCCGCGGCCGGAGTGCAGGTCCACTGGCCCAAGGAGCTGGCGCGCACGCTCACCGGCCGGGCGGTGGTGGGTGGGCCCGACCCCCTGGAGGGGACCGGGTCCGGGCTGCCCTCGCTGCTGTCGGCCGATGCGTTGCTGTCGTTCAGCTGGCGGTTCGCGGTGGGCGGCCAGGAGATCGGCAGGGCGGAGCTGGAGCGGCTCGCCGAGGCCGGCCGCCCGCTGGTGCGGCTGCGCGACCAGTGGGTGCTGATCGACCCGGAGGCGGTGCGCGCCGCCCGCGACCGCCGGGACCGTAAGGTCACGCCGCTGGACGCGCTCGGCGCCGCGCTCACCGGCACCGCCGAGGACGACGACGGCCGCCAGGTGACCGTAGAGGCGTCCGGCCCGCTGGCCGCACTGCGGGACCGGCTCGCCGATCCGGAGCGTACGGACGCCGCGCCGGTCGGGCAGCCCGCCGCTCTCGCCGCGACGCTGCGCGACTACCAGCTGCGCGGGCTCGGCTGGCTGCACCGGATGACCTCGCTGGGGCTGGGCTGCACGCTCGCCGACGACATGGGGCTGGGCAAGACCATCACCCTCATCTCGCTCCATCTGCACCGGCAGACGCATCCCGACTCCAAAGGCCCCACGCTCGTCGTCTGCCCCACGTCCCTCATGGGCAATTGGCAGCGGGAGATCGAAAAGTTCGCGCCGGGCACACCCGTGCGCCGCTTCCACGCCGGGCGGCGCAGCCTGGCGGACCTGGCGGACGGCGAGTTCGTGCTCACCACCTACGGGACGATGCGGCTCGACGCAGGGAAGCTGGCGGAGGTGGGCTGGGGGCTGGTCGTCGCCGATGAGGCGCAGCACGTCAAGAATCCCTTCTCCGCGACCGCCAGGGCGCTGCGCACGCTCCCCGCCATGGCACGGGTGGCGCTGACCGGCACCCCGGTGGAGAACAACCTCTCGGAGCTGTGGGCGATCCTGGACTGGACGACACCCGGTCTGCTGGGGCCGCTGGGCCGGTTCCGTACGCGCTGTGCGCAGGTCATCGAGGGCGGTACGGGCGCGTCCCCCGAGGCGGCCGAGCGGCTGGCCCGGCTGGTGCGGCCGTTCCTGCTGCGCCGCCGCAAGTCCGATCCGGGGATCGCACCGGAGCTGCCGCCCAAGACGGAGACCGACCGTGCGGTGGCGCTGACCAAGGAGCAGGCCGGGCTGTACGAGGCCGTGGTGCGCGAGGGACTCAGCGAGATCGCCGGGACGGACGGGTTCGCGCGGCGTGGGCTGGTGGTGAAGCTGCTGACCTCGCTCAAGCAGATCTGCAACCATCCTGCGCAGTTCCTGAAGGAGGCGGCCGAAGAGTCCGGACCGGACGGGAACCCGCCGCGGATCGCCGGTCGTTCAGGGAAGGTGGAACTCCTGGACGAACTGCTGGACACCATCCTCGCGGAGGGCGCGAGTGTGCTGGTGTTCACGCAGTATGTGCAGATGGCGCGGCTGCTGGAGCGGCATCTGACGGCGCGTGGGGTGCCCACCCTGTTCCTGCACGGCGGGACGCCGGTCGCGCGGCGCGAGGAGATGGTGCGGCGGTTCCAGGAGGGTGCGGCGCCGGTGTTCCTGCTGTCCCTGAAGGCGGCCGGTACGGGACTGAACCTCACCAGGGCGGCGCATGTGGTGCACTTCGACCGCTGGTGGAACCCTGCCGTCGAGGCGCAGGCCACCGACCGCGCGTACCGCATCGGCCAGACCCAGCCGGTGCAGGTCCACCGGATGATCACGGAGGGCACGATCGAGGACCGGATCGCCGAAATGCTCTCCCGTAAGCAGCAGTTGGCGGATGCGGTGCTGGGATCGGGCGAGGCAGCGCTGACCGAGCTCACCGATGCCGAGCTGGCGGACCTGGTCACCCTGCGAGGGAGCGAGCGATGAGCACACCGGGAAAGAGGAACGCACCGGGAGAGACGTTCGGGCCCGAGCGGACCTTCGCCGCGCTGCCGGCGGCGCGCGGCGGGGCGTTCGCGCGGAGCTGGTGGGGGCAGGCGTGGCTCAAGGCGCTGGAGGACACCGCGCTGGACGGCAAGCAGCTCAAGCTGGGGCGCCTGCACGCGCGCGCCGGTGCGGTGGGTGCGGTGTCGGTACGGCCCGGCCGGATCACCGCCGTCGTACAGGACCGTGACCACACCCGGCACCGTTCCGATGTGCTGCTGCAGCCGCTGAGCCCGGCGCACTGGGACCGTTTTCTGGACCTGGTCGCGGACCGGGCGGGGCATATCGCGGCGCTGCTGGACCATGACATGCCGCCCGTCCTGGTCGAGGATGCGGCGGATGCGGGCCTGGAACTCCTGCCGGGAATAGGCGACCTGGAGCCGGAGTGCAGCTGCGGGGCGTGGGACCACTGCGCCCATTCCGCCGCGCTGTGCTACCAGGTGGCGCGATTGCTGGACCAGGACCCGTTCGTCCTGCTGCTGTTGCGGGGGCGAGGGAAGCGCGAGCTGCTGGACGAGCTGCAGGCGCGCAGCGCGTCGCGGGCCGAGGTGCCGGCGGACGGCGAAATCGGGTCCGTGACGGGGGTGTCGGCCGCCGAGGCGTATGCGGCGCGCGACATCCTGCCGCCGCTGCCCGCACCGCCGCCTGCTGTGGAGACGCCGGGCGCCGCGCCGGTGCTCGGCGGTGGCACTCCGCCCGCGCCCGGAGTGGAGGTGGCCGCGCTGGAGTTCCTGACAGGCGATGCGGCGGCGCGCGCGCAGCGGCTGCTGGCGGATGCGCTCTCCCCCTGGCACCCGGACAATCCGCCGCCGCCCGCCCTGACGCCCGCACAGGACGCGGTGCGCCTGGCGGCGGCCGCGCCCGGGGCGGCGATATCGGCGCGGCTGACGGCCGGTTCCGGGCGCGGTGCGCGGGGGCTGGCAACGGCCGTGCGGGCCTGGGAGCTGGGCGGCACGGACGGGCTCGCGGTGCTGGAGGAGGACTGGACACCCGAGCCCGAAGCGCTGGCCCTGGCGGCCGACCGGCTCGCCGCTGCCTGGGAGGACGGCGAGACCCGGCCGCGGCTACGGGTCACCCGCAACCGCTGGACGGTGGTCGGCGGCGCCGCCCAGTTGCGCTACGGGCGGGACGGCCGCTGGTGGCCGTACCAAAAGGACGGCGGGCAGTGGGTGCCCGCGGGGCCGGCGACGGACGATCCGGCGGGCGCGCTGGCGGAGCTGTCGGCGGAACCGTCGACGGAGCTCTGGGCGGAGGGATGAGTGGTACGGGCGCGGGCGGGACCGGCCGCTGGGGCGGTCGCCTCCCAGGAGCGGCTCGGCACCCGCACTCCCCTGCCTCCCGGTGCGCGGGCGCCTGTCGTACGAAGATCTCGTGCGACGGCGGGCGGTTCGGGGATCCGGCCACGCCGGCCGAGGGCCTTGTGACCGCCGCCCAGGTGCCGTTCGCGGCCGAGGCGGCCCGCTGTTCCCTGCGCCGGGCGGGTTCCGCGTGGGACCCGCCCGGCCCAATCCGCCCCATCCGGCTACGCCGTGCCCCCGCTCGTGATTCGCTGGGTCGATCCCCCACCGTCAGGCAAGTCGCCCGCAGCAGGAGGAACCGTGACCGGCACTTCGCCGCACGCGCCGCAGCAGACGCCCTACGGACAGCCACCCCGGCCCGCCGACGAGACGGACCGTGCACCGCACCACCACACCCACCGTGACCGCCTGCTCCCGTACTACGAGGACCGCTCGCCGGGCAGCGGGAGCCTGCCGCCGCGCGCCTGGTTCGCGGCATCGGACGCCCCACGGATCTCCCTGCACGGCACCTGGCGGTTCCGGCTCGCCCAGGCCGCCACCGCACACGACGAGTCGTTCGCGCGGCCCGACTTCGACGACACCCAGTGGCAGGACCTGCGGGTACCGGGCAGCTGGGCCCTCAAGGGCCATGGCGCGCCCGCCTACACCAACACCGCCTACCCCTTCCCCGTGGACCCGCCGCGGGTGCCGGACGAGAACCCGACCGGCGACCACCGGCGCGTCTTCGACCTGCCCGAGGGCTGGGGCGAGGGGCCCGCGGTGCTGCACTTCAGCGGGGTGGAGTCCTGTGCCCGTGTGTGGCTCAACGGGCAGGAGCTGGGGCACTTCAAGGGCAGCCGGCTGCCGCACGAGTTCGAGGCCGGCCATCTGCTGCGGCCGCGCGGCAATGTGCTGGCGGTGCGCGTCCACCAGTGGTCCTCGGGCAGCTATCTGGAGGACCAGGACCAGTGGTGGCTGCCCGGCATCTTCCGCAATGTGTCGGTGCACCGCCGCCCCCAGGGCTCCGTCGTCGATCACTTCGTCCACGCCGGGTTCGATCACGTCACGGGAAACGGCACGCTGCGCGTGGAGTGCGAGCCCGCGGGCCGGGTGAGGGTCCCGGAGCTCGGGCTCGACCTGGCGACCGGCGAGAGCGCCACGGTGCCGGTACGGCCCTGGACGGCCGAACGGCCGCACCTCTACGACGGCGAGCTGGTCACCCCGGGCGAGCGGATCCCCCTGCGGATCGGGTTCCGTACGGTCCGCGTCGAGGACGGTCTGCTGAAGATCAACGGCCGCCGCATCCTGCTGCGCGGCGTCAACCGCCATGAGTGCCATCCGCGCTACGGGCGCACCATCGGCCCCGAGGCGATGCGCCGCGATCTGGTGCTGATGAAGCGCCACAACATCAACGCGGTGCGCACCAGCCACTATCCGCCGCACCCGGCCTTCCTGGACCTGTGTGACGAGCTGGGGCTGTGGGTCATCGACGAGTGCGATCTGGAGACGCACGGGTTCGCGCAGCAGGGCTGGCGGGGCAACCCGGTCGACGACGAGCGCTGGGAGCCGGCGCTGCTCGACCGGGCCCGGCGGATGGTCGAGCGGGACAAGAACCACCCGAGCATCGTGCTGTGGTCGCTGGGCAATGAGTGCGGCACGGGCCGCGGGCTGTCCGCCATGGCCGCCTGGATGCACGAGCGGGACCCGTCGCGTCCGCTGCACTACGAGGGCGACCGCAGCTGCGCCGACACCGATGTGTACTCCCGGATGTACGCCGGCCATGCCGAGGTGGAGCGCATCGGGCGGCGCGCCGAGGAGCCGCTGCCCGACCCGGAGTTGGATGCGCGCAGACGTCAACTGCCGTTCCTGCTCTGCGAGTACGCGCATGCGATGGGCAACGGTCCGGGCGGGCTGAGCGAGTACCAGCGGCTGTTCGAGAGGTATGAGCGCTGTCAGGGCGGGTTCGTCTGGGAGTGGATCGACCACGGGCTGCGGCAGCTGACGCCCGACGGTGAGGTGTTCCACGCCTACGGCGGCGACTTCGGCGAGGAGCTGCACGACGGCAACTTCGTCTGCGACGGGCTGGTCTTCCCCGACCGGGTGCCGTCGCCGGGCCTGGTGGAGTTCAAGAAGGTCATCGAGCCGGTACGGATCGAGGGGCTGCCCGGCGGGGACGGTGCGGCGGGGGTGCCGGGCGCGGACGGTGCGGCGGACCGGGTCCGGATCACCAACCTCCATGACTTCGCCGGTCTCGGGCATCTCGCGTTCCACTGGCGCTACGAGGTGGGCGGCGAGGGGCGCGGGGCCGGCCGGCTCGAGGTGCCGCCGCTGGGGCCGGGCGAGTCGGCCGTCGTGGCGCTGCCTCCGCCGCCGGTGGCGGAGGGCGACTTTGGGGAGGCCTGGTGGACGGTCCAGGCGGTACTCGCCGCGGACACCCCCTGGGCGGACGCGGGCCACGAGGTCGCCTGGGGCCAGCCGGCCGCCCCCGTACTCGCACCCGCCGCTCCCCCGGCGGCCGGCCCGGGGCGCGCGGCCCCGCGCCGCGGCGAGGGCAATGTGATCGTTCTCGGCCCGGGGACCTTCGACGCCACCACCGGGACGCTCGGCTATCTGGACGGCGTACGGCTCACCGGCCCGCGCCTGGACGTGTGGCGGGCGCCGACCGACAACGACGAGGGGGCACCCTGGAAACCGGGGCCGCACCCGGCGGCCGAGTGGCGGCGGATCGGACTGCACCGGATGCGGCAGCGCGTCGACTCCGTCGAGACCGGCCCCGACGCCCTGGTGGTCCGCACCCGGGTCGCCCCGGCCGCCACGGATCTGGCGCTGTGCGCCGTCTACCGCTGGACGGCCGAACGCGACCTGCTGCGCCTGGAGCTGGCCGTCGACCCGGTGGGTGACTGGCCCGCTCCGCTGCCGCGGCTGGGGGTGCGGATGGCGGTGTGCGAGAGCCTGGGGCTGGCGGAGTGGTTCGGCGGCGGGCCCGGCGAGGGCTATCCGGACACCCGGGCGGCGGCGCGGGTGGGCCGCTGGTCGATGCCGGTGGACGCGCTGCAGACGCCGTACGTCCGGCCGCAGGAGAACGGCGCGCGGCCCGATGTGCGCTGGGCGCAGCTGACCGGAAGCAACGGCTCGGGCATCCGGATCGAGGGCGACCCGAACTTCTTCTTCACCGCTCGCCGCTGGCCTGTGGAGGTGCTGGACGCGGCCCGGCACACCACCGATCTCCTCCCCGGCGACCGGCTGTGGCTGCATCTCGACCATGCCCAGCACGGCATCGGCAGCGGGTCGTGCGGGCCTGGGGTACTGCCGCAGCACCGGCTGGAGGTGGCGCCGGCGCGGTTCTCGTTCACGTTCTCGTCGCTGGAATGACGCGCCGGGAATGACGCGGGGGCGGGGGCGTTACGATCCGAAGAGGGGGCGGGGATCACGCCGCCGTCGGCGTCCGTCCGCCTCCGGCAGCACCGCGAGGCATCGAGAGGCACCGAGAGGCACGCACCATGGTCCGCACGTCCCCTTCGCTCATCGAAGCGATCGCCGCGGGGCCGGTCGTCCTCGACGGCGGGCTGTCCAACCAGCTGGAGTCCGCCGGGCATGATCTCAGCGATGCGCTGTGGTCGGCCCGGCTGCTCGCCGAAGAGCCGGAGGCCGTCGTACGGGCGCATCGGGCGTACTACGAGGCCGGGGCGCAGGTGGCGATCACCGCCAGCTATCAGGCGACGTTCGAGGGGTTCGCCCAGCGGGGCATCGGGGCCGCGGAGGCCGCCGAGCTGATCGGGCGGAGTGTGGAGCTGGCGCGGGAGGCGGCGGGGCGGGCGGAGGCGAGCGGGGTCGCCGGGCCGCTGTATGTCGCCGCGTCGGCCGGGCCGTACGGGGCGATGCTGGCCGACGGCTCGGAATACCGCGGCCGATACGGGCTGTCGGTGGATGCGCTGGAGCGTTTCCACCGGCCGCGGCTGGAGGTGCTGGCCGCGGCACGGCCCGATGTGCTGGCGCTGGAGACGGTGCCGGACGCCGAGGAGGCCCGTGCGCTGCTGCGGGCGGTGCGCGGGCTGGGGGTTCCGGCGTATCTGTCGTACAGCGTGGCGGGTGATCGGACGCGGGCCGGGCAGCCGCTGGCGGAGGCGTTCGCGCCGGCCGCGGAGGCGGACGAGGTGATCGCGGTCGGGGTGAACTGCTGCGCGCCGGACGATGCGGACCGTGCGGTCGAGCTCGCGGCGCGCATCACCGGCAAACCGGTGGTGGTCTACCCCAACAGCGGGGAGAGCTGGGACGCCGAGGCGCGGGCGTGGTGCGGCAGCCCGGCCTTCGAGGCCGACCGGGTCGCCGGGTGGGCGGCAGCGGGCGCCCGGCTCATCGGCGGCTGCTGCCGGGTGGGGCCGGAGGCCATTGCGGAGCTGGCGGCGGTCCTCGGGCGTTGAGCGGGCGCGGAGCGCAGGGTTCCGTCGACGCGGAGCAATGGTGTTACCCAGCCGCAACCACTCACCCGGCGACAAAGGTGCTGGCCAATGGCAGGATTCAGGCCACTCGCAGCACCGCACGGCTTGGTTGATGTTCGCTCGCCCGCGCCTTGGAGGACCCTTGTCCACTCGCTCCGCGTTGCCTGTCATAGCCGTCGCCGCGGCCGTAGCCGTCCTGGCAGGGTGCACCAGCACCAAGTCCGACGGGAAAAAGAGTTCCGGTCTTGAGCTGGTCTCCGCCGGAAAACTGACGACCTGCACGCACCTTCCGTATGCACCGTTCCAGGTGAAGAAGAGCGGCAAGATCGTCGGGTTCGATGTGGACCTGGTGGATCTGGTGGCGAAGGATCTCGGGGTCAAGCAGGAAATTGTCAATACGCCCTTCGAAGGCATCGAGACCGGCAATTCCTTCACCATCCGCAAATGCGATCTGGCCGCCGCGGGCATGACGATCACGTCGGCCCGTGACAAGGTCATGGACTTCTCCGACCCCTACTTCGACGCCACCCAGGCCCTGCTGACGAAGACCGGCAAGCCGTACAAGAAGGTCGAGGACCTCAAGGGCAAGAAGCTCGGCTATCAGAAGGCCACGACCGGCGGAATTTTCGCCAAGGACCACGGCAAGGGCGTGGATCTGGTCGAGTTCGAGGACCTGGGGCTGCTGCTGACCGCCGTGAAGTCGGGCCAGGTCGACGCCGGCATCAATGACAACGGCGTGCTGTTCGACTATGTGAAGCAGAACCCCGACACCAAGGTGACCGCGGAATTCGATACGGGTGAGCAGTACGGCATCGGTGTCCGCACCGGCAATGATGCGCTGCGCAAGAAGATCAACGCGGCCATCAAGAAGGCCAAGTCCGACGGGAGTTACGACCGGATCTACAAGAAGTGGTTCGGCGCGGCGCCGAAGAACCAGAAGAACTGAGGCCGGCCCCGATGCCCCTTTCCAAACGACGGCGCGCGCGGGTCGTCCGCGGCACGCAGTACGGCGTCCTCGTTCTCGCCGTGGTGGCCTTCGCGCTGGTCGCCGACTGGCACCAGCTGCGTGTGGCGTTCTTCGACATCAATGTCGCGAAGGCCCTGTTCCCGGACATCATCACCACCGCCCTGGTCAATACCGTCCTCTACACCCTGCTCGGCTTCGGTTTCGGGCTCGCGCTCGGACTGGTGCTGGCGCTGATGCGACTGTCGTCGGTGCCGCCGTACCGCTGGATCGCCGTCTCCTATATCGAGTTCTTCCGCGGGATTCCGGCACTGCTGGTGTTCATCGCGCTCGGCTTCGGCGTGCCGCTGGCCTTCGAAGTGGCACTCGACATGAACGTGACGGTGATGCTGTCGCTCGGTCTGGTGGGCGCCGCGTATATGGCCGAGACCATCCGGGCGGGTATTCAGGCCGTCCCGAAGGGGCAGACGGAGGCGGCCCGTTCGCTGGGAATGTCGCACGGCCGGTCAATGCTCTCGATCGTCATTCCGCAGGCGTTCCGTATCGTACTGCCGCCACTGACCAACGAACTGATCCTGCTGACCAAGGATTCCTCTCTCGTCTATCTGCTGGGTCTCTCGCTCGGCCAGTTCGAGCTGGCCAACTTCGGCCGGGACGCGCTCACCGAGCACAAGAGCCTGACCCCGATCCTGATCGCCGGACTGCTCTATCTCGTGATCACCCTCCCGCTCGGCCAGCTGGTCCGGCGGCTCGAGGCCCGTACGGCAAAGGCCAGGTGACCGCAATGACGCAGGACAAGGCAGTGGACAAGGCAGTGGACAAAGCCGCGGAGAAGGAAGCAGCAAAAGATGCGGCTCCGGAGAATTCCGGGTACGCCAAGGCGATCGATGTGCAAGGTCTGCACAAGGCATTCGGCGAGCTGGAGGTGCTGCGCGGAATCGACTTCTCGGTGGCGCGCGGCGAGGTGGTGTGCGTCATCGGGCCTTCGGGTTCCGGCAAGTCGACGCTGCTGCGCTGTGTGAATCTGCTCGAAGAGCCGAGCGCGGGCCGGGTCACGGTGGCCGGTACCGAGGTCACGGACCCGGATGTGGACATCGATCGGGTACGGCGCCGCATCGGCATGGTTTTCCAGTCCTTCAACCTCTTTCCGCATCTGACCGTGCTGGAGAATCTGACGATCGCCCAGCGTCGGGTGCTGCGGCGGGACCGGGCGGAGGCGGAGCGTATCGCCCGCGTCAATCTCGAACGGGTGGGCCTGAGCGAGAAGGAGGCGTCCTACCCGGCGCAGCTTTCGGGCGGCCAGCAGCAGCGGGTGGCCATCGCCCGTGCGCTGTCCATGGACCCGGAGCTGATGCTCTTCGACGAGCCGACCTCGGCACTGGACCCGGAGCTGGTCGGCGACGTGCTGGCGGTGATGCGGTCGCTGGCGGACGAGGGCATGACGATGCTCGTCGTCACCCATGAGATGAGCTTCGCGCGGGAAGTCGCCGACCGGGTGGTCTTCATGGACGGCGGGGTGATCGTCGAGGAGGGCACCCCGGAACGGGTGGTGGGCGATCCGCAGCACGAGCGGACCCAGACGTTTCTGGCGCGGGTGCTGGATCCGGCGGCAGCCGAGGTCGGCGAGGTCGCGGACACCGGGCCGACGGGCAAGCGCGTCGACCGCTGAGCCCGAAGGGGACGCCGCCGCGCGGCGGCGTCGGCCGAGTAGGGACGGCAGCGTGCCGGCGACGGTGTCGGCCGTCCGGCTCAGGAGAGCGGCTTGGTGAGCTTCTTGGTGTTGGTGCGGTTCCCCGTCAGGCTGCAGGTGACCGTCCTGATACCCATCTTGTATCCGCTGATGTTGGGGAACTGGACGTAGGTGCCCTCGGCCGTGCCGGAGGTCTGCCGGCGCGCCTTGCTGTCCAGCTCGTCCTTGCAGAGCGAGGACGCCTTCGACTGGATGTCGTCGTCGGTCTTGAAGCCGGAGCCCGTCAGGCGGTGGGTGGTGACGACCTCGCCGTCGTGCGGGCCGTTGCAGGAAGCCGCCGTGTTGTTGCCGCCATCGTCTCCCGACGGCGCGTTGAAGCAGTCGCCCACCGTCATCCGGAAGAACGGGAGGGAGCCGTCGCTGGGCGTCGGCGCCGCGCTCTGGGTGGCCTCATCGCTCGGCGTCGGCCAGGGGTTGTTGTCGGTGGGCGTGGCAGAGGCGCTCGCGGACGGCGTGGCGCTGGAGGCGGCGGGCTGGGCGTGGGACTTGCTGCTGCCGTCGCTGTTGACCACGACGATCGTGATGACGGCGGCCACCACCAGGGCGCCACCGCCGATGATCGCCGCGATCACCTTGCCGTTGCCGCCACCGCCGCCGGGCGGCGGGCCGGCCGGCTGCTGCCAGCCACCGGGTCCCGCCGGGCCGCCGGGCCCGTAGCCGCCGCCCGCGGGCGGACCGTAGCCGCCGGGGGGCTGGTTACCGGCCGGCGGGTAGCCGCTCTGGTCGTACCCACCCTGGCCGTAGCCACCGGCGGGTGGACCGAAGCCCCCCGGATTGTCGTTCGGCGGCTGGTTGGACGGAGGCGGAGGAAAGCTCATGGCAGAAATGATCGCTTCTTTACGGGGCTTTGGGTGACGCGGTGACCAACCTGGAACATTCCGCGGCTGAACCCTCTGGCGGGTGGGCACGTTCGGACAGCCTGGCAACCCTACGGCCCGGAGGAAACCCGTGTTCACCGACCTCCCGTTGGACGAACTGAGCAACTACCGCCCACCACTGCCCGAACCACCCGGTTTCGACGCCTTCTGGCAGCGCACCCTCAAGGAGGCGCGCCGCCACGACCTGGACGCCCGCTTCACCGAGCTGGACACCGGCCTCGCGCTGCTGCACACCTACGACGTGGAATTCTCCGGCTTCGGCGGGCACCGCATCCGCGGCTGGTTCCTTCTCCCGCGCACGGCCGGCGGCCCGCTGCCGTGCATCGTGCAGTACCTCGGCTACGGCGGCGGCCGGATGCTGCCGCACGACTGGCTGCTGTGGCCGTCCGCCGGATACGCGGCGCTGGTCATGGACGCCCGCGGGCAGAGCGGCCCCAACCGCCCCGGTGGCACACCCGATCCGGTCGCCGCCACCAACCCGGGCGTACCCGGCAAAATGACACAGGGGCTGCTCGATCCCGACGACTACTACTACCGGCGGCTGTTCACCGATGCCGTACGGGCGGTGGAGGCGGCGCGCGGGCACGACGAGGTGGACGCCGAGCGGATCGTGGTCTCCGGGGGCAGCCAGGGCGGCGCGACCGCCCTGGCCATGACGGGGCTGGTGTCCGGTCTGGCGGGCGCGCTGATCGATGTGCCATTCCTGACACACATCCGGCGCGCGCTCGATCTCACGGACGCGGGCCCCTACGGCGAGCTCACCCGCTACTTCGCGGGCGAGCGTGGGCACATCGACACCGCCCTGCACACCCTGGACCACTTCGACGGCCTGAACTTCGCGGCTCGCGCGAGTACCCCGGCGCTCTTCGGTACGGCGCTGCGCGACGAGATCGTGCCACCGTCGACCGGCTTCGCCGCCTACAACCACTACGCGGGCGAGAAGGCGCTGAAGGTGTGGCGGTTCAATGCGCACGAGGGCGGCGGCGGGGAGCAGCGGATCGCGGAGCTGGCGTTCGTCCGCGAGCTGTTCGGCTGACTTCCGGCACTCAGGCGGCGCCGAGCAGGTGGTCGAGGGCCAGCTGGTCGAGGTGCTCGAAGGCCATACCGCGCGCGCCCGCCGCCTCGGCGTCGAAGGTCTCGAAGGCGGTGCGGTCCGCCAGCAGCCCGGCCAGGCCGTCCTCGGCGGTGGGCCGGGCCAGCTGGTCCAGGCGCGCGGCGCGCAGTGCCTCCCGGACGGCCGGGTCGGCGCGGAAGGCCGCCGCGCGCTCCTTCAGGAGCAGGTAATTACGCATACAGCCGGCCGCCGAGGCCCAGACGCCGTCCATGTCCTCGGTGCGCGGCGGCTTGAAGTCGAAGTGCCGCGGCCCGTCGTAGCC
Organism: Streptomyces sp. NPDC048483; assembly: GCF_040651455.1. Classification (NCBI taxonomy): domain Bacteria; kingdom Bacillati; phylum Actinomycetota; class Actinomycetes; order Kitasatosporales; family Streptomycetaceae; genus Streptomyces; species Streptomyces sp. NPDC048483. The sequence continues at coordinate 11,870 of NZ_JBEZJZ010000120.1, read as the reverse complement.
GGCCGTCTCCAGCAGGTCGACCAGCCAGAACGCGGACCGCACATCGCCCGCGCCGAAGCGGAGGTCCTGGTCGTACTTGATGCCGCTCTGGCCGTTGAGGTCGATGTGGAAGAGCTTGCCGGACCACAGTGCCTGGGCGATGCCGTGCGGGACGTTGAGCCCGGCCATCTGCTCGTGGCCGACCTCGGGGTTGACGCCGTAGAGCTCGGGGCGCTCCAGGCGCTCGATGAAGGCCAGGGCGTGGCCGACGGTGGGCAGCAGGATGTCGCCGCGGGGCTCGTTGGGCTTGGGCTCGATGGCGAACCGCAGGTCGTAGCCCTGCTCGACGACGTACTGGCCGAGCAGGTCGAACGCCTCCGCCATCCGGTCCAGCGCGGCCCTTACGTCCTTGGCGGCGCCCGACTCCGCGCCCTCGCGCCCGCCCCACGCCACATACGTACGGGCGCCGAGCTCGGCGGCGAGGTCGATGGTGCGGAGCGTCTTGCGCAGGGCGTAGCGGCGGATGTCGCGGTCGTTGGCGGTGAAGGCGCCGTCCTTGAAGACGGGGTGGTTGAAGAGGTTGGTGGTGGCCATCGGGACGACCATGCCGGTGGCGTCCAGGGCCTTCGTGAAGCGCTTCACCGCTGCCCCGCGCTCGAGGTTGCCGCAGCCGTACGGGATCAGATCGTCGTCGTGGAAGGTGACGCCGTACGCGCCGAGCTCGGCGAGGCGGTGGACGGATTCGACGGGGTCCAGCGGGTGGCGGGTGGCGTCCCCGAAGGGGTCACGGCCCTGCCAGCCGACCGTCCACAGGCCGAAGCTGAACTTGTCCTCGGGTACGGGCCGGCAGCTCATCGTGACTCCCTCGGTCATTTCGTCAACGGGCCTTACAAATTCCGCGGCGGCCAAACTAATATGCGACAGCACACCGGGGAACCCCCTGGGAGCGGGGCCCTGGATCCGAACCGCTGAGGAGAGTGCACGATGGGCGCACAGGCAGCCGGACCGCTCGTCGTCGGTGTGGACAGCTCCACCCAGTCCACCAAGGCGCTGGTCGTGGACGCGGAGACCGGTGCGGTCGTCGCCCGGGGCCATGCGCCGCACACCGTCAGCGGCGGGGCGGGCAAGGAGAGTGATCCCCGGCAGTGGTGGCGGGCGCTGGGCGAGGCGCTGCGCCAGTGCGGCGACGCGGCGCGGCAGGCCTCCGCGCTGTCCGTCGGCGGCCAGCAGCACGGCCTGGTCGCGCTGGATGCGGCCGGTGAGCCGGTGCACCCGGCGATCTTGTGGAACGACGTCCGCTCTGCACCCCAGAGCGAGCGGCTGATCGAGGAGTTGGGCGGCGCCAAAGCCTGGGCGGACCGGGTCGGGAGCGTGCCGGCACCGGCGTTCACCGTCACCAAATGGGCCTGGCTCCGGGCGAACGAACCCGACGCGGCGGCCGCCACCGCCGCGGTGCGGCTGCCGCACGACTACCTCACTCAGCGACTGACCGGCCAGGGCGTCACCGACCGCGGCGACGTGTCCGGAACCGGCTGGTGGGCCTCGGCCACCGGGTCGTACGACACCGGGATCCTGGACCATGTCGGCCTGTCCCCCGACGCGCTGCCGCGGGTCGCCTCGCCCGGCGAGGCGGCCGGGACGGTCCACGCCGACGATCTGCCGCTGCCCCACGGCGCGTTGGTGGCGGCGGGCACGGGGGACAACATGGCGGCGGCGCTCGGCCTGGGTCTGCGCCCCGGGCAGCCGGTGCTGAGCCTGGGCACCTCCGGGACGGTCTACGCGGTCTCCCGGCACCGGCCCGCCGACCCGACCGGCACCGTCGCGGGCTTTGCGGATGCCCGCGGCGACTGGCTGCCGCTCGCCTGCACCCTGAACTGCACGCTCGCCGTGGACCGGATCGCGGCGCTGCTCGGCCGGGACCGGGAGGCCGTCGAACCCGGTGGCGGCGCGGTCCTGCTGCCCTTCCTGGACGGCGAACGGACCCCGAACCTGCCCGCCGCCTCGGGCCTGCTGCACGGGCTGCGGCACGACACCACGGCCGGCCAGGTGCTCCAAGCGGCTTACGACGGCGCGGTGTTCACCCTGCTCAAGGCCCTGGACCAGGTCATGGACGCGGATGCCGCACCCGACACCCCGCTGCTGCTGATCGGCGGCGGCGCCAGGGGCACGGCCTGGCGGGAGACCGTACGGCGGCTGTCCGGCCGCCCGGTGGTGGTGCCCGAGGCCCAGGAGCTGGTCGCCCTCGGCGCGGCGGCCCAGGCGGCCGGGCTGCTGCTCGGCGAGGACCCGGCGGCGGTGGCCCGGCGCTGGGGTACGGACCGCGGCGCGGCGTACGAGCCCAGGGAGCGGGACGGGGCGGCGCTGGCGCGGCTGGCGACGACGCTGGCGGGCGGGGAGAGGTTGCTGCGGGGGTGAGGCCCCGGTGACCGCCGTACCCGCCACCCCCGCCGACCCCCGGCCGCCCCCGAGGAGCCACCGCATGCCCACCCCCGACACCCAGCACGCGCTCCGCCGCCGCAATCTGTCCCGGGTGCTGCGGGCGGTGGCTGCGGCGGGGCCGATGTCGCGGGCAGGGGTGGCGGCGCGGATCGGGCTCACGCGGGCGGGGGTCGCGCCGCTGGTGGACGAGCTGCTGCGGGCCGGGCTGCTGGTCGAGGCCGGGCGGGCGGCGCCCAGCGGGCGGGGCAGGCCGGGCAGCGAGCTGACGGTCAGCGACCGGGGCCCGGCGGGGATCGGGGCCGAGATAGGCGTCGACCATCTGGCCGTGTGCGCGGTGGATCTGCGCGGCGCGGTCCGGGCCCGGGTGGCGACGGACGCGGCGAACCGGCGCAGCGAACCCGGCCCGGTGCTGCGGCGGCTCTCCGCGCTGCTGGCGGAGGTGACGGCGCAGATCGCCGCCGAGGGGCTGCGGCCCGCCGGCCTGACCGTCGCGGTGCCCGGCCTGGTGGCCCTAGGCTCGGCGACCGTCGTGCACGCCCCCAACCTCGGCTGGCGGGAGGCGGATCTCGCCCCGGAGCTGGCCCCGGCGACCGCGGCGTACGACGTCCCCGTACCGCTCACCGTCGACAACGAGGCCAACCTCGGCGCCCTGGCCGAACTCCGGCTGGGCCGCGGCCCCGACGGTGCCGCGCCGCCGGCGGACTTCATCCATGTCTCGGCGGAGGTCGGCATCGGCGCCGCGATCGTGGTGGACGGTCAACTCCTGCGGGGCGCACGAGGTTTCGCGGGCGAGCTGGGGCATGTGCCGGTGTATCCGGACGGGCGTCCGTGCGACTGCGGGGGCCGTGGCTGTCTGGAGCAGTACGCGGGGGAACGGGCCGTACTGCGCGCGGGCGGGCTCACGCCGGAGCAGGCGGCGGCGGTGCAGCCGGGGCCCGGCGCGCGGAGCGCACTGCTCGCGCGCCGGGCCGCCGACGGGGACGCGGCCACCATAGGGGCGCTGCACGAGGCGGGGACCGCGCTGGGTATCGCGCTCGCCGGGACAGTGAATCTGCTCGATCCGCGGGCGGTGGTCCTCGGCGGCGCGCTGGCGGGGCTCGCGCCCTGGATCCTGCCCTCCCTGGAGCGGGAGTTGGCGCTGCGGACGGCGGTCGCCCCGGCCGCCGCGCGGCGCGACGGATGTCTGGTGGCGGTGTCCCGGCTGGGGGCCGACGGGCCGCTGCTCGGGGCGGCACATGCCGCTTTGCGGGCCGTCCTCGACGATCCGGTCAATTCCATCGCCCCGGCACACCCTCCCCAGAGCTGAACCGGCTAAACCTTTCCATGGAAAGGGATTTCCATGCCACCCATTCGAGCGATTGTGCTGATTAAAACAGCGCCACTACCTTTGTTTCGGTGAGCTGCCGACGAGACGAACTCCCTTGAATGGGGAGGCCGTTCCGGCTGTGCCCGCACCCTTCAAGAGATAGGCGGAGTTGTGACGATTGCCGACGAGACCCCGACCGGAAGCGCCGAGGATTCCCCGTATTCGAGTCTGAGCACCACCGCAGCGCGGAATTTGGCCACCACCACCAAAACCGTTCCGCAGATGCAGGGGGTCACCTCCCGCTGGCTGCTGCGGCTGCTGCCCTGGGTGCAGGTCTCCGGCGGTACGTACCGGGTCAACCGTCGGCTGTCGCACACCGTCGGCGACGGGCGTATCGATTTCGACATCTCCGGCACGACCGTGGCGATCATCCCCGAGGAGCTGCGTGAGCTGCCCGTTCTACGGGACTTCACCGACAACGAGGTCCTGGCCGCGCTGGGGGAACGGTTCACGCAGCGGGAATACACCCCCGGAGAGCTGATCGCCGAGGCCGGCGGGCCCGGGGACCGGCTGGTGCTGATCGCGCACGGCCGGGTGGACCGTATCGGCACCGGCAAGTACGGGGACGAGACCGTGCTGGCCGCTCTGGCCGGCGGCGACCACCTCGGCGACGCCCCGCTCACCAGCGACGACGCAACCTGGCAGTTCACCTATCGCGCGGTGACCCGGGTAACGGTCATGACGCTGCCCCGGCAGGCCGCGCTGGAGATCATCGAGCGCTCGCCCGGACTGCGGGAGCATCTGGCGACGGCCGGGCAGGGGCCCGTTGCGCCGACGAACACCAGCGGGGAATCGGCGGTCAGCGTGGCCTCCGGGCACCACGGCGAACCGTCCCTGCCCAGCACGTTCGTCGACTACGACCTGGCGCCGCGGGAGTACGAACTCAGCGTCGCGCAGACGGTGCTGCGCACCCACACCCGGGTCGGCGACCTCTACAACGACCCGATGAACCAGGTCGAGGAGCAGCTCAAGCTGACCATCCAGGCGCTGCGCGAGCGCCAGGAACACGAGATGATCAACAACCGCGAGTTCGGCCTGCTGCACAACGCCGACCTCAAGCAGCGCATCCCCACCCGCAGCGGCGCACCCACCCCCGACGACCTCGATGAACTCCTCGCAACGGTCTGGAAGGACCCGGGCTTTCTGCTCGCCCACCCCAAGGCGATCGCCGCGATCGGGCGGGAATGCAGCGCCCGGGGGCTGTATCCCACGGCGGTGGATGTCAACGGGCATTCGCTGCCGTCGTGGCGCGGGGTGCCGATCTTCCCGTGCAACAAGATCCCGGTGACGCCGGAGGGGACGAGTTCGATTCTGCTGCTGCGCACCGGCGAGGAGAAGCAGGGTGTCGTCGGACTGCACCGCAACGGAATTCCCGATGAATACGAGCCGAGTCTGTCGGTGCGTTTCATGGGAATCGACGACCGGGCCGTCATCAACTATCTGGTGAGCGCCTACTATTCGGCGGCAATTCTCGTTCCGGATGCGCTGGGCGTCCTCGAAGACGTGGAAATCGGTCACTGAATACCCGGGCGCTGTGCGCCCCTCCTCGAATTCTCCGCCGGCAGCACCACGCAGTACTCACAGCACCGAACAGAACAGGTGAGCTTTCTCCATGACCACATCCGTGGACCCGACCTCCGGCCCGCAGGCGTCCGACATCGAGCAGAACCGTTCCAGCCTGGACACCTCGGCCGCGCGCAAGCTGGCGACCACGACCAAGACCGTGCCGCAGATGCAGGGGATCTCCTCCCGCTGGCTGCTGCGCGTCCTGCCCTGGACACAGGTCAACGGCGGTACGTACCGCGTCAACCGCCGCCTCAACCACACGCTCGGCGACGGCCAGGTGGAATTCCTGTCGACCGGTGCCGAAGTCCGGGTGATTCCCGACGAGTTGCGGGAGATGGCGCCGCTGCGCGGCTACACGGACACCGCGACGCTGGAGGCGCTGGCCGACCGGTTCGCCCAGGTGGAGTTCGCGCCCGGCGATGTGCTCGCCCGGCAGGACCAGCCGGCGGACCGGATCATCCTGATCGCCCACGGCAAGCTGGAGCGCCTCGGCACCGGCAAGTACGGCGACGAGACGATCCTGGGGACGCTGGCCGACGGCTCCCACCTGGGTGCCGCGGCGCTGCTCTCGGCGGAGGCGGAGTGGGAGCACACCGTACGGGCGGTGACCCGGGTGACCGCGCTGACGCTGTCGCGCGCCGACTACGAGGAGGTGCTGGGCCGCTCGGAGTCGCTGCGCGCGCATGTCGAGGAGTTCCGGGCCGCGCTGGTGCCGGCGCAGAACAAGCACGGTGAGGCGGCCATCGAGGTGGCCGCGGGCCATGTCGGCGAACCGTCGCTGCCCGGCACGTTCGCCGACTACGACCTGGCGCCGCGGGAGTACGAGCTCAGCGTCGCGCAGACCGTACTCAAGATCCACTCGCGGGTCGCGGACCTCTACAACGACCCGATGAACCAGCTGGACCAGCAGCTGCGGCTGACCGTGGAGGCGCTGCGCGAGCGCCAGGAACACGAGATGATCAACAACCGGGAGTTCGGCCTGCTGCACAACGCCGACCTCAAGCAGCGCATCCACACCCGCAACGGCCCGCCCACCCCGGACGACCTGGACGAGCTGATCTCGCGGCGCCGTAAGACCCAGGTCCTGCTGGCGCACCCGCGCACCATCGCGGCGATCGGGCGGGAGTGGAACGCGCGGGGCATCTATCCGGCCGGTTCGGAGATCGACGGCACCGCGGTCCGCGCCTGGCGTGGCATTCCGCTGCTGCCGTGCAACAAGATCCCGGTGACCCCGGACCAGACCAGCTCGATTCTCGCGCTGCGGCTCGGCGAGGAGAACCAGGGTGTGGTCGGGCTGCACCAGACCGGCATTCCGGACGAGTACCAGCCGGGGCTTTCGGTGCGGTTCATGGGCATCAATGAGCAGGCGGTCATCAAGTACCTGGTCAGCGCCTACTACTCGGCGGCGGTGCTGGTGCCGGATGCGCTGGGCATCCTGGAGGACGTAGAGATCGGCCACTGAGCCGGATCGGCGACAGCACCCGGGTGCCGCTGCCCTGCCCCTGCGTCAGGGGTGGGGTCGTGGCACCCGGGTGACATGCGTTCAGCTATCGGGGCGGTATCCGGCCTGCGGGATACCGCCTTTGGTCGAGCCATTGGCAGAACGGCCACTCCCTTGGCAGATCGTGAGTTCGTACACATGATGAACACATCGCATGTGTGACATGTACGCGACCTCGTTCGGTCTTGTCAGGAGTTCACATGGAGCCCGACCGCCCTCTCCCGGCCCGCAGACGCCTGCTCACCGGTGCGGCCGCTGTCGCCACGTCCGCCGTCCTCGGCCCGCTCACCGCGGCCGCCGCGCGCGCGACCCCGCTCCCCGGCGGCCCGACCGGCCCCACCGGGAACGACGACGGCTATCCCCCCACCCACTGGATTCCGGCCGACCCCGCCAACTACACCGCCGCCAACCGGCCGTCCCAGTACCCGATCGAGACGGTCGTGGTGCATGTGACGCAGGAGACGTTCGACGACACCATCAAGCTCTTCCAGGACCCGGCCCACAAGGCGGCCGCGCACTATGTCGTACGGTCCGCCGACGGCTACATCGCCCAGTGCGTGGGAGAGAGGGATGTCGCCTGGCACGCCGGGAACTGGGACTGCAACACCCGCAGCATCGGCATCGAGCACGAGGGCTGGATCGACGACCCGAAGTGGTTCACCGACATCCTGTACGCGCAGTCGGCCCGGCTGACGGCCGCGGTGTGCGACTTCTATGCGATCCCCAAGGACCGCGAGCACATCATCGGCCATGTCGAGGTCCCCGGAACCGATCACACCGATCCCGGGCAGTACTGGGACTGGGCGCGGTATATGCAGCTGGTCACCGCGGCGAGGCGCTGACCGGCGACGTCGCACGGCCCTTCGCAGGACACAGCGGATGACACGGCGGGCGACACGGCGGCCGTACAGCGGATGTGCAGATTATCGACATCTGCGGGTCATAGTGGGCGTCTCCGGCACCTGAGACAGTTGACGCGGCGTCAGGAGAGCTCGTGACACAGCGATTCGGCCGGGTTCGCGTCGTACTGACGGTGCTGGTGGCCTGGGCCGTGCTGGCCGGCGGTGGAGTGACCGGCGGGGTGCGGGCCGCCGCCGCAGACGGCTCCCTCCGCCAGGTGACCGCCGTACCGGTGGCGCCCGGTGTGGAGTACGAGGAGTTCCAGACGGAGGTGCCGCGCGGCACGGCGCACGGACATCTGCTGACGGTCGATCTGGACGATCCACGGGTGACGGTGGATCTGCTGCATCCGGGGGCGGTCGGCGCGCGGGCACCGGTGTCCGAACTTGCCGACGCGCGGGCCGCGGTGGGGGCCGTCAACGGGGACTTCTTCAATATCAGCGAGGCCCAGCATCCGGGGGTGGAGCCGACGGGCGCCTCGGTCGGGCCGGCGATCTCGTCCGGGCGGCGGCTGAAGGGCGCGGTGCCGGACGGGCAGCGGTTCGGGCCTGCCATGCCGCCGGGCGCGACCACCGAGGACGTCCTGGGCATCGGTTACGACCACCGGGCGCGGCTGGACCGGCTCGCGCTGCGCGGGTCGGTGTGGACCGCCGACGGACCGCTGCCGCTGCGCGGGCTCAATCAGTACGCGCTGCCGGTGGACGGTATCGGTGCCTACACCGAGCTGTGGGGGCCGGCCTCCCGGGTGCGCGCCACCTGCGGTACGGACACCGACCGGGCGGCTCCGTGCAGCGCGGAGACCGCGGAGGTGACGGTCCGTCACGGTCGGGTCGCGGAGCTGGCCGATCGGCCGGGCGCGGGCGGAGTCGCCGCCGGGAGCGTGGTGCTGGTGGGTCGGGAGGAAGGGGCGCGGCAGCTGCGCACGCTGCATCTGGGGGATCCGGTACAGGTCAGCCATCGCCTGGTGGGCCAGGGGCCCGTGCCGCTGCACTTCGCGGTCGGCGGCTTCCCGATCGTGCGGGATGCGCGGCCGGTGGACGGGCTGGACTCCGGCTCCGCGGCGGTGCGTACCGCTGCGGGGGTCGGGGAGGACGGCCGGATGCTGTATCTGATGGCGCTGGACGGGACGCCCGGGGAGCCCGGTATGACGGTGCGTGAGCTGGGCGAGCTGATGAGCCGGCTGGGGTCGCGGGATGCGGTCGATCTGGACGGCGGCGGGTCCTCGACGCTGGTCAGCCGCGATCCGTTCAGTCGGGATGTGACCGTACGCAATCATCCGTCGGGCGGTGCGGAGCGGCCGGTGCCGAATGCGGTCGGGGTGTTCAGCTTCGGGTGAGCGGGCGGCTCAGGTCTTCCGGGCGCGCTCGGCGCCCGCGGTGCGCAGCCGGCAGAAGGCATAGACGCAGCCGGCCAGCGCCAGGTCGGAGAGCAGCAGAAAGCCGATGGCGTAGGAGCCCTTGCCGCGGTGGACGGCGCCCAGGACGAGCGGCGGTACGAAGCCGCCGAGGCCGCCGACGGCGCCGACGATGCCGGTGACGCTGCCGACCCGGTCCTGTGGGGTGACCCGCGAGAGCAGGGCGAAGACCGAGCCGCCGGCCGCACCCAGGCCCGCCGCCATGACCAGGAAGTCGATCGCGCCGACCGGGCTCAGCGCCGGGTCGAAGGCCTGGAGGACGGCGGGCAGGGCGGCCGCGCCCAGGGCCCAGGCGGTGACGACGGCGGGGTGCACCCGGTCCGCGCACCACCCGCCGATGGGCCGGCAGACGACGGCGACGAGCACGAAGCCGGCCGCCTTGGTGCCCGCGTCGCCGGCGCCGAGGTGGTACCAGGTCCGGAGGTACGTCGGCAGATACACGCCAAGTGCGACGATCCCGCCGAGGCCGATCGCGTACAGCGCGGCCAGCTCCCAGGTGACCCGCTGCCGGCCGGCCCGGCCCAGCCGGCCGGCGAGCGAGTCCTGTGGGACGGGCCGGTCGGGGTGGTCGGTGATCAGGAGGGCGGCGAGCACGGCGAAGGCGGCGAGGCCGATGGCGACGACGAGGTAGGGGAGGTTCTCGTCGAAGGCGTGGATGCGGGGCGTCAGATAGCCGGAGAGCGCCACGCCGCCCGTGCCCATGCCGAAGACGCCCAGGGCCAGACCGCGTCCGGCGGGTGGGAACCAGGCGTTGACGAGCGGGATGCCGATGGCAAAGGCGGTGCCGCCCAGGCCGAGGAAACAGCCGACGGCGAGCAGCGCGCCGTAGGAGGTCTTGACGGGGATGAGCAGCAGCACCGGAACGATGGTCAGCGCGGAGACCAGGGGGAACATCACCCGGGCGCCATAGCGGTCGGTGAGCGCGCCCACCGGCACCCGGCCCAGCGAACCGGCCACCAGCGGCACCGCCACCAGCACCGAGACCTGGACGTTGGTCAGGTGGAGGCCGGCCTTGAAGGCGTTGCCGAGCGGGAAGATCAGGCTCCACGCCCAGAAGGTGACGGCGCAGCCGAGGGTCGCCAGGACCAGGTTCCGGCAGGCCGACGCCGTCACGGACGCACGCTGCTGACCACGTCGGCGGCGCCGGAAAGCCCTTGGTGGATGTCGGGGGCGAGGCTGCTGCTCGCCAGGTAGAAGCCGAGCAGCGCGCACACCAGGGCGTGCGAGAACTTGAGTTTTCCGCTGCGCAGAAAGATGACGGTCAAGATCACCAGCAGTAGGACGACCGAAATGGAAATTGCCATGGTGCACCTCCTCGACCGCCGCCCGAACGGACGGCAATGAGTGGCCAGTTTGGCGTATTTCGGGGTATGTCCGGTTCGCGGCCCGGTGCGCCGATCGGGTGATCACTGCACGTCACCGGGCGGCCCCGCCCGTCACCCTGGAGCGATGTGGCACGCATCACGTCACTGCGCGCAACGAAACATCGCGCCGAAACGTCTTAGCGGGCGCCGTCCCAGGCGTATCCGCCGTATCCGCACCACCGACGAAAGCCCCCTCATGAGACAGCCTCCCTCCGCTCGCCGTGCCCGTTCGCGGCACGGCGCGCTCGTCCTGGTGCCGATGCTCGGCATCGGCGTGCTCACCGGGTGCGGGGGAAGCACGGCAGCGGCGCACGAGGGCGAGCCGGTGAAGGTGGGGCTGGGGGCGGCCAGCGGCACCACAACGGTGCAGGCCGGCGACAAGCTCCGGGTGACCGCGCGCGGCGGTGTGCTGACCGAGGTGACGGTCACCGATCCCGGGGGCAAGCAGCTGGCCGGCGGGTTCGCCGGCGGCGATACGGTCTGGACCTCCCGTACGCGGACCGCACCGGCCACCAAGTACTCCGTCGTCGCCCGGACGAAGAACACCCGGGGGGCGGCCGGCGAAGTCAAGGAATCGGTGACCACGGCACGGACCGGCAGCCTCGGCGCGCCGGACCGGAGCCCTGGGCGGAGTGCTCCGAACGGACCGCCAAATGGTCCGTACGGGGGAAAGCAGGCACCGTCGACGGACCGGAGAATGGACGGGCGAACGGCCCCGCAGCAGCCAACCCCTTTCAAAGCCTAATGTGACGGAATGAGCACCGTGCAGGACCAGGATCAACTTTCGGCGTGGCGCCGTTTTCGGCGCCGTGTGCCCAATGGCTTCGCCATCACCTTCAGCATGCTGGGGCTCTTCTGCGCCCTGACAGCACTGATCGGGCCGTTGCGGCGCGGACTCAAACCGGTGGTCTACTGGCTGGACGCCCTGACCATCCCGGTGTCGCCGAACTTCGCCTATGCGGCGTTCCTCTTCCTGCTCGGCGCGGCGCTGGCCGCCCGTAAGCGGGTGGCGCTGTGGTTCCTGGCGGCGTATCTGGTGCTGGTGGTCCTGGCGGATGTGCTGTTCCTCGCCGAGGGGCTCTCGGAGTACTGGTTCTCCGTGGTGCTGTGCACCGGGGCGCTGGTGCTGCTGCTGGTCGCGCACCGCGAGTTCTACGCGGTCACCCGCCGCGGGGCGTTCCTGCGGGCCATCGGCGTACTGGCCGGCGGCCTGGTGGCGGCCGCCCTTCGTCGCAGTCCGGACAGGGCAGCCGCCTGCCCACACCGCGGCGGTCGACGAGCGGCTCAACGACGACCGCTACATCGTGCCGGGCCTGGGCGACGCGGGCGACCGGATGTACG
>NZ_JBEZJZ010000119.1:0-25555 GCF_040651455.1 Streptomyces sp. NPDC048483 | reverse complement strand
TCCCAATAGCTCCGCTATCGAGACGCTCCGGCGCCTTGCGATGCACCGCACCAGACCCCGCGGCCTTTCCGACCCTGACCCATCGGACAGGCCCTGGCCCTACCTCCTGGCCCCGACGGGCACCGTCACAAGGCCGGCGGTGCCCACCCGGCCACCCGGCTGCCGTTGTCAGTGGTGCCTGTCAGACTCGGCCTACCGATCGTCGGGGGGCAGGCCATGACCGACCCCATCGCTCCCCGGCACCGGCCTTCCACGGTGGCTGCCCCCTTTCCGCGCCCACGATGGGGCAGCCGCTGGCCGCCAACGGGCCCACTGACAACGGCTGGCAGTGATGACGGCGGCGGCAACGCCGCCTCCGGAACGTCGAGAAGGGTCCCGAGCCTCCTCGACAGGCTGAGCCCGAGGACCCCGCGCCACCGGGGCCGCGGGGCTTCTGGCTGACCGCCCCGGCAGAAGTCCTCGGCGGCCCTCTGACCGCGCCGGCACACCGGACGACGTTGAGGGCCTGCACCGTGGTGCAGGCCCTCAACCCCGGTGTCCCGTCTGAAGGTCAATTGGTGAGCGTCACGCAGGGCAGGCCCACGCTCGCACCATCGTGGAAGCCTTCCGCGCACAACCGGGTGCCCGCCGGGAAGTGGCGCTGGGGATAAGCCTGGTCGCGGTAGGTCCGGAAAGCGGCAACGTCCTCAGCCTTCGTATGGGCAGCCCACCCGTCGGTGGTCCACACCCGCGCGGAAATCCGGTGGGGCCGGTTGGTGTTGACGACCGACACTTCCACCCTGCCGAGGTAAGTCCCCGAGTCATACGTCTCGATGCAGACGGAGTGGTTGCACCACTTGCCGGCGGCCGTTGCGGGCGGACCGGCGGCGAAGACGAGACCGACAGCCGCAGCCGTCGCCCCCATGCCTGTGACGATCTTCCTCAATGCAGTCATACCTTGATCAACGACTACGCCAAGCCCCTGTCACGCGCAGTCAGTCCGGTGCCGTGCTTGTCCTGGCAGCGGTTCATGCCCGGGGCGGCCTCGGCCGCATCCCACCGGACGAATCCGCAGGTCGGCACTGTCCTCGAGAAGCAACGTCGAAGGGGGCCATGCCGACGCCGTGCTTTGCGGCTGGTGTCCGGGGGAGGAGCGTGGGGCCGGATTCTCCGGACCACCGGTGGGCCGGAGAAACACCCCCGGGCCCGGCCAGGGGTGCCCGGAGCCCGGGGGCTGCTGCCTGCGCGGGACGGCCTCCGGCCCCCCGGGCCAGGTACTCCTCGTTATCCGAACTGGCCGGGCTGGTAGTCGCCGGCGGGCTGCTGGGTGATGACGTTCCCGCGGTTGAAGGCGTTGATGAGAGCGATCTGGGACACCAAGGCGGCGAGCTGCTCCTCGTCGTAGTGCTTGGCGGCGTTCGCCCATGCCTCGTCCGTGACGCCACCGGCCGCATCGGCAAGGCGGGTGCCCTGCTCCGCCAGCTCCAGCGCCGCGCGCTCGGCCTCGGTGAAGACCGTGGCCTCCCGCCAAGCCGCGACCAGGTTGAGGCGCAGCGAGGTCTCACCGCCGACGGTGGCGTCCTTGGTGTGCATGTCGAGGCAGTATCCGCACCCGTTGATCTGACTCGCGCGGATCTTCACCAGCTCCTGCGTCGCAGCCGGCAGCGACGAGTCCGCGAGCACCTTGTTCGCCGCGATGATGTGCTTCCAGACCTTGCCTGCGACCGGGCTGCCGAACATGTTCAAACGGGCACCCATGGTGAACTCCTCCGTCGTTGTCGATGCCTACACCGATAGGACGGAACGGCTCGGCACGATGTGACATGAACGCATGTGACGTGACGTGCGTCTCTCCTGCCCACGCTACGGGAGAGACCACGCACGACGAGGTTCAGCACCGCTGCCGACACGCCGCCCCGCGCACCTTTGGTCCGTCCGGTGAGCCAAACGAATCGGCCTGGCCCGCCCGCCGCACAGGAAGCGCGACGAAGAGCCGGCGCGCCCGTGTTCGCGTGGTGGAACCGACCTTCTGCTGCTCTGCATGGTCCGCTGATGACCGGCGTGGGGAGGGAGCTCTGCCCCGCCTGCGACTCCCACGGCTGAAGCTCGCGCTGCTCATGGTTCCCGACCAGCCCTCCGTCCGTTCCCGGAGCGTCCTCAGACCCCTTACCGACCTGCGGTGACAGTGCATTCCTCAAGGTCGACCGGGGTGGTTCGCCGGAGGCTCGGGTGGGCGCCGCCAGGTGCAGGCCCCCAGGCGCAGGCCCCCAAATGCAGGGCCCTCAGGTGCAGGCCCCCACCGGGAATGTCCGCTGCCGTCGTCCGAGCCTGGGCGTTCCTGCGTGTCTCACTTGAGGGTCAGGACGTTTCTGTCTCACCACCGTGCGCTGTGAGGTGACGCGTCCGGTGCCCACTCGGGCTGGTAATCGGGATGGTCCGCATAGGGCAGCGCGAGCAGGCGAAGCACGGCGTCGTTGCCGAAAGCCCCGTCCGGGCGCTCATCTATGGCCCGCGAGTGGCGCTCGCAGACGACGTCAGGGTCATACTCCTCGCCGTCCGGATCGAAGTGCACACTGTTGGTGCACGGAAGGCCCGGATGGGGGTCGGTCGCGTCGGGCCGGTACCTGTCGACGATGCCGAGCTTGGCCTGGACCTCGCGGCGGACGCGAGCCGGGTTGTGGCGCGCTATGTGGATGGCTTCCAGCCGGTCGGGGGCTCCGGTGTCAGGGACCACCAGCCGGCCGTTCGACTTCTCCTCGATGGGCCCGTCCTCGCCGAACCGTCCACGCTGGACCCACTCGCCTCCGCCGTTCGCCGCCATCTCGGCGAAGGCATCGTCGTCGTCGAGTCGGGCGCGCAGGAACTCGACCAATCCGTTACTCATGTGCTGCTCCCCGGGTCGGGCCGGCGGCGGTCATCAGCCTGTGTGTCCTGCGGTGGGCGCTCTCTCGGTGCTGCGGGAGTTGCCGGGCACAGCGACGCTCAGGTGGCGGCCAGGGCGAGCTTAGCCGTCGTGCTCCTCCGCCAGAGCACTCTTGCGCCAGAGCACTCTTACGCTGTTGTCCGCGGCCCTTGCTCGTTGTCGGCCGCCCCCCATCGGCGCTGCTGCGGGCGAACGATCCGACAGAAGCTCACCCGCTGTCTCATTCGTGGGTCACCAAGTCCACTGATTCCGTTGCCGGTTGGAGAGATCTCTTGGCGGCATCCCGGCGGGCTCCAGCTTGGGTTCTCGGGCACAACCGGGGAAACTGATCCCGTGACGTCCCGTGATCCGCGCGACTCCAGGTTCCGACTCATCGGCCCGCGGCCCCCGGCCGCCGCCTCCCGAGCGGCGGCCCGACGCCGCAACCGGCGCCCAGCGCCCCGCCCGCCGGAGGGCACGCCCCCGCCCGGGGAGCTGGCCCGCATGGCCCGCGCCGTCCTGGCGGACGCGGCCCGCGTCGCCCACTGGGCCGACGCCGCCCTCCGCCCCGGCGGCGATGGCGCGGGCCCCGACGGCAAGGCCCCCCTCTCCGACGCGACTGCCGAACGGGCCGCAGCCGAGCTGGGGCTGACCGTGGATCAGGTCCGCCTCGACTGGGACACCGCCCTCCTCGCCGGGCTGGTCGAACTCCACGACGGCACCGCGCGCCCCGGCTGGCGGCTGCGCGCCTGGGACGACGACAGCACCGTCCTGCGCGGCTGGGTCGCCCTGTTCGACGCCTGGTCGATCGTGTACCCCGCCCCGGCGGCCGGCGCCCCCAGCGCCGTCGCCGATGTCGTCGAGGCCGTCCCCCAACTGCTTTCCCTCGTCCAGCTCTGCGCCGGATGGGTCCCGGTCCCGGCCCTGCTCGACCTGCTCGGCCAACGGGTCAACGAACTCCGCGAGAAGCGCCGCGAAGTCCCCTATGACCCCCAGCTGGAGCCGTCCGACGGGCCGGTGGGCGCCGACGCTCCGCTTGCCCCGCTCCTCGACTGGGCCCTGCGCGCCGTCGCCTCCGTCGGTGCCCTCACCTACGGCGACGGGCTGGTCGCGCTCACCCCGCTCGGCAGCTGGGCGGTCTGGGCCAAGCTGGAGCAGATCTCCCTCGCTGCCTGGAGCCCCGCGGGAAACATCGAGCAGTCCGCCGAGGACATGCTGCGCGGCTGCGCGGGCCTCACCCCGGGTCCGGCCCGCGCCGAATACCGCGCCTGGCTTGCCGCCCGCCCCGTCGGCAGCGCCGTCACCGAACTCCTCGACGCCGCCCGCGGCGAGGACTCCCTGCTGCGCGGCCTCGCCTTCGAGGCGCTGCGCGTGGTCGGCGCCCCCGCCGAGCCCGAGGTGCGCGCCGCCGCGGCCGAGACCTCCCTCCGTCCCTATGCCCTGCTCTGGCTCGCCGAGTACGAGGGCGGCGACCCCGAGGACGTGCCCGGCGCGCTCACCCGCGCGGAGGCCACCTGGCTCTGGATGGACACCGCGGCCGCCGTCGCCGACCACGGCGAGAGCGAACTGCTCGTGCGCCACCTGGAGTCCGCCGTGCAGGGCACCGTCCCCGCCCTGCTCGACGAGGTACGCGCCGTCGGCCACCCCCGTACCGTGCAGGTCCTGGTCGCCCTCGCCGCCGCCCACCCGGACCCGGCCCTCGCCAAGGCCCTCCGCCGGGCGGCGTTCCAGGTCCACACGGGGGCGGCGTTCCGGGCCCACACGGCGGCACCGCCACGCTGCCGCGCTCAACTGACGCTCGTGGACGACGATCCTCGTGCAGGGATCCCGGTACGAGTGACAGTGCAGCTGGTGGCCGAGTCCGCGCACCCCTGGGCCCGCCCGGGTGCCCGGCCCTCGCTGGATATCGTGGCCGTGCCGCTGAGCAGTGCGGAGGTCGTACCGGCCACGGTGCTGTACGGCCCGGAGAAGCCCGAGTCCGCTCAGTTCCGCGTCACCGCCGCGGAGTCCGGCACACACCGGATCCGGTTCACTTTTCTGCACCACGACACCGGCGTCGCTCTGCATCAGGTGGAGACGGCCCTGGACATCGCTGCGGCCGATTCCACGAAGGCGCGGAAGAGACGGCTGGGGCCTCACAGGGGGAGGTCCTGACCCGGTGCCACGCTCACTGACCACCCGCATCGTCCAGGACCCGAGCGACGGCTTCCGCTTCCTGCCTCATCTGGAGACAGCGCCACCCGACCTTCGCATCAGTTTCGACGTCCTCGGCGGCGGCCGCATCCGTGCCCGTATGACCGGCACGGCCGTTCCGGCGCTCGAGGGCACCGAGCACAAGGCCGACCTGATCGCCCGCCCCGACGAGGTGTACGGCGCGGCGGCACGACTCTGCGCGCGCTGGAAAGAGCGGTTCGTCGACTTCCAGCCGGTCGACGACCGAGGCCGGGCCCTGCGGGACCGCCGGCGCCCGTACGCAGTGGGGGCCGATCTCAGCGCCGAACCAGAGGCCGAACTGCGCACGGTGGTGGCCGATCTGGCCCGCGGCGGCGAGTCCCTGCTGTTCGACACCCTGCTACGCGGAGACGATATGCGGATCGAGATGTTCCGCACCTATCTCCGCTCGGCCCTGTCCAAGGAGGGGCTACGGGTACGGTTCGACTCCGATCTCCAGCTCCCCTGGTCGATGCTCTGCACCGGCGAGGAACCCAGCGCGTCCGCAACCGTCCTCGGCGCACTCTTCGCCCGCTTCCTCGGCCACCGGCATCAGATCGAGCACACAGGCGACGCCTACGCGTGGATCGGACCGTCCCGTACGGCACAGCGGCAGGCCGCCGTCAGCCTGAACCACGATGTCCGCGTGGGCAGCGTGACCCGGGCGGACGAAGTCGCGAAAGTGCTGGCGGAGGGCACGGCGTGCACCGTGCGCACGACGTATGACGAACTGGTCCGCGACCTCGGGAATCCTCATCTGGACGAGCAGTTGATGTATTTCTGGTGCCACGGCGAGTTCCTCGGCAACGAGCCCGAACCCCACGTCCTGGTCATCAGGCTCACGGATGGCACCCCCTTCGACGGCCACACCGTGCGCGAGCTGCGGGCGCGCCACCGGAACAGCTGTTTCCGGCCGTTCGTCCTGCTCAACGCCTGCCACGCCGGAGTCTCCGGGGCGAGCGCGGACCGGGCCTTCCTGGGGCGCATGCTCATAGAGCACGGCGCGCAGGGCGTTCTCGGGCCGCATATCGCGATGCCGCAAGCGTTCGCCGCCGAGTACGCGCTCGAGTTCGTCGGGCGATACCTGCGCGGCACGTCGACCGCCGGCAGGATCGCGCACGAGCTGGCCCGGCACTTCGCGGACCGGTACCGCAACCCGCTGGGCTTCGCCTATGGGCTGAACGGCGGCATGGACTCCCGCCTGGAACTGACAAGCGGAGGTGACGCATGAGCCCAGCCACAGTGGTCGTCGAGGCCGTTGACCTGGACGAGAGCGGCTGGCTGCTCGACGCCGACACCGGTGAGCCGGTACCTGACCACCGGTTGCGCAACTATTTCACCGAGCGCATCGCCCCGCCCGCCTGGGCAACGGACATCTTCGTCTACGTGCACGGCTGGCAGACGTCCCCCACCTCCGCCCACCGCACTGCCGAACGGCTGCTGTCCCTGGCGCACGGCAACCTGGCGGCGGCCCCGGACAGGTACCCCGCCCTGGCGGCCGAGGGCTTCAGTCCGTGGTGTGTCGTAGTGCGCTGGCCGTCGTCCAGCCTGGTCACGCCGACCGGCTATCGCCGCATACGGGACCGGGCCCACGCCATGGGAGCGCGTGACGGCGACGGACATGCCGCGCACATCCTGGGCCGGCTGCTCGGCTATCTGGACGCGGAGCGCGCCGACCCCGGGGCGGCACCGGTGCTGGCGAACCACGACGGGCAGTACCTCCACCTCGTCGGACACTCCTTCGGCTGCCGGTTCCTGTGCGAGGCGATGCAGTGGGCGGCAGACGCCCGGCTCGAGGACACACTTGGCTGGAGCGCGGGCCGTTCACCGTCGCGCCCGTTCACCGCCGACAGCATGCTGCTGTTCCAGATGGCCGCGCAGCGCGATGCGTTCCTCTCGCTCTTCCCCTGCATTCTGCCGAGTGACCGGCACGACGGAGCGCCGCTGAGAGGCCCCATCGTCGCCACGTACTCCCGACACGACCGGGCGACCGGGTTCTGGCACCTGCGGGCGGAGCGCCGGCCTGGTATTGGGCATTCCGGGATCGGTCCGGCACCCGCGCCCATGTTCACCACGCGTCTGCTGCCGCTCGACGAGCGGTATCCGCTCTCCGCGCTCGACCACCGCTTCGTCAGCGTTGATGCCTCCGAGGTGTACGTCCGCGGTCGCCGTCTCAGCCCGGCGGGGGCCCACTCCGACCATGTGCGCCGGGAGTCGGCCCATCTGTTGCTCTCCCTGGCGGACCACTCGCGCTGAGCGACCCGTGCAGGGCATCCGGCGAAGATGCACGGAGATGCCGCCAACTACACCGGACATGACATGTCCGCTTGCGAGCAGCAGCGGCTCGGGAGCGGACGGGAGGCTGCTGCGGCCGGGCGACGGGAACCGGCCCCCGCGCACCTCCCGCGCCCACGACCGGCGCCTCAGGGAATCCGCTTCTTCAACAGGGCCTTGATGGCGTACACATCGCTGTCGTTGGACGGCCCGCCGCGGGTGTCCTTGTAGCCGGCGTTGGCGGAGAAGTAGCTCATGTTGACCGCCAGCGGGTCGTTGACGAGTTCGATGCGGTACGTCCTTCCCTCCTCCAGCCGGGCCGTGACGAAGGTGGAGCCCCGTACGGTCGTCCAGCTCCCGGTGTGGGGCATGGCGATGACGTGCTCCGTCACCAGCCGGCCGGTGGTGTCGTCGTGGACGCGGAGCATCTTCATGCCGCTCGTGACACCGGTGTTGACGGCCCGTCCCACCGCCGCGTCCGCCTGGAGCAGATAGTCTCCGCCGGCCTTGGGGGTGATCCGCGTGGTGATCTTGTCGTCGGGGGCGGTGCCCCAGTCCGCGTAGTACACCCCGTGCTCGCCGCTGGTCCGGTGGCCGCCGGTGACCTCGAAGTCTTCGGCGGTGATCTTGGTGACGCGGTCGTGGTGCGGGCCCCAATAGCACAGCGGCTCGGCATGCTGGGAGGTGTTACCGCTGGAGGTGTAGCGCAGCCGGACGCTGTAGCAGTGCGAGACGTCGCGGAAGTCGGTGGAGGAGGGGTCGGTCCATGACGGCGTCCGGCCGTCCACGTGCTGGTGCGCGGCGATGACGCGGCCGTCGCGCAGGACATCCATCGTCACCTTGGAGGGATCCTCGTCGCCGATGTCGAGGGACAGCCGGAGCCTGCCGTCCTCGGGCTCGACGCCGCGTACGGCCGGTGTGGTCGGCCCGTACAGCGCCTCCTTCGAGGAGACCTCCACCGGCTTCGGAGCGGGCGACGCCGAGCCGGCGCGCGGCGGGCCGAGTTCGACGACGAGTTTGGCGGTGTCCCGGCCGAGCGTCCCCTCGGTGATCGGTGCGTCGGTGGGCAGTCGCCGGCCGTTCAGTTCCAGCGACCTGACCTCGAAGGCGCCGCTGTCCGCCGTGTCCTTCGGGAGGCGCAGCTCGATGTCCAGCGAGTGGCCGCGGTAGTTCAGGCCCTGAAGCGTGGCGACGTCGCTGCCACGGAAGTATGCGTCCCGGAGCTGCGCCGGCAGGAACGGCCGGATGTGCAGTCCGTCCGGCCGGGCGTCGATACCGAAGATGCTCTGCTGCACCATCGACAGCATCCCCGCAACGCTCCACAGCTGCCGGTCGGAGTTGATCTCGGTGTCGGTGCCACCGTTCAGAAGATTGAGGTTCTCCTTGTTGGTGCCGAAAAGTGCCCCGCCCCGCACCAGCGACCGCGCCTGGAGGGTGGCCACCCCGTCGTTACCGGTCTTCGAGGCCGCGCGCATCACGTACGCGGTGACGAAGGGCCAGATGCCGTTGTTGTGGTACGAGGGCACGCCCTGCTGCTGCGGCCACAGAACAGACGGGCCATACGGGGTCTGCGGGTAGGTGGCGATCGCCCGCTTGGCCTGCTCGGGCGTAGCCACTCCGGTGACCACGGCCAGCGCCGTGCCCAGCGCGTCGTAGCGGTTGGCCGGCGCGGTGTCGAGCTCGGTGGTGAGCATCTGGGAGAACTGGCCCCGCTTCGGCAGCCAGAACTTGGTGCGGATCGCCCCGGCCAGGCGGTCGGCCCAGGCGCGGTACTTCTTTGTGGCCGCCGTGTCTCCCGCGCCGTTCGCGAGGCGTGCCGCGGCGTCGATAGCCACCCAGTGGACCACATTGGTGGACAGCGAACGCGAGGTGGCGATGGTGCTCGCGTCGTCCTTCGTCCAGTCGGGGTAGCTCTGTTCGCGCCAGTCCAGGAACGAGTGCTCGCCCTTGTAGAGGCCGTCATCGCCGTCGTAGACGACCTTCCGGTCGTGCTCCACGGTGTTCCGGATGGCGTCGTACGCCTTGGCCGCGAACGCCTCCCGCTCCTTGCCGGGCAGCCAGTCGAGGATCTCGCTGGCGCCCAGGGCCCACACGACGCGGTCGGTGGAGTTCGGATAGCTGCCGCCGGTGCCGGTGTCCTGGACGATCTGTGTGTTCCCGGAACCGTCGCGGCGGTCACTGAGTTTGAAGGCGAGCGTGTTGCGCATCCGCTCCGGGTCCGCGGCGGTCAGTCCCAGGTCGGCGGAGTAGGAGACGTCCCGGGTCCAGACGTACGTCCAGGACTTGCCGGTGATGTAGCAGCCACCGGGACAGGGAGTCGGCTTGCCTGCGTTGTACGCGTCATCGCTGATCCGGTCGGCCTCGTCCAGCTTCGCATCGTCGTGGGCCATCGCGTACAGCCCGTCCAGCAGCACCGCCCCCGACCGCAGCCGCGGCCGGTCCGCGCGCTCGATGAACGTCCGCTCGCCGGCTACCGAGCTGACCAGCTTGTACGTACGCAGGAAGGCATCGCTGACGTGCGTGACGGTGAGCGTTGCGGTCCCCGTCCCGTCCGCGAAGCGGCCCGGCTCGCCGGTTGGCCCGCAGTGCGCGGAGCCGTCCTCGGCGTCGGCCACAGGGGCGGCGCCGGCCGACGGTCCGATCACCGCGGACGCCACGGCGATGGTCATGGCCACCAGCCCTGTGCCCAGCCGCTTTGTTCCGCTGCGGGTGTGTGTGCGAGCCATTGACCTCTCCTGTGGCTTCATTTTTTGAACAGACAGCCGCGGTGTTCGCCAGTTAACTTTCAAGAATTGCAGTGAAATTAGAGGTGCGTTACGGCGACGTCAAGGGTTACGGCAGGGTTGGCTTCGGTCGGCCCGCATCCCTGGGCGGCCCAGGCCGCCGGCGACCCAGCGGCCGAGCGCGCGGCCGTCGACGAGGCGCAGGGGATGGTCGAGTTCGGCGTTGGCGCGTTGCGCATCGACAGCGGGACTATGGTCCAGTCATGGACTGGCTGGCCCCACTGAATACCTTGATCGGCGCCGGGATCGGTGTCGGATCCACTCTGCTTGCCGACCGACTTCGTTGGCGCCGGGATCGAGTCAACGCCGGCCAGGACGCCCGCAGGCAGTCCTACGCAGCGTTCATGGGCGCATTGTCGGATGCCTTTCAAAAGCTGCATGAGGTCGCCCGTGGAGATCACGACCCGGGCGAAGCACAGACCAGAGCTCATGAGGTGTTCGTGGGCAGCAACCTCTACCCACTGCGGTATCAGCTCGTACTCATAGCCTCCTGGAGCGTGGTCGAGCCCACCAACAAGGCGTTCTGGAAAATCCGCGAACTGCGGGACCTTGTGGCAAGAGGCGTCATCACGAGCAGCCCGGATTTTCGCCGGCTCGTTCGCGAGTACATCGACGCAGCAGAGGAAGCACAAGTCGCCATGCGTGCTGATCTGGGCACTTCATGGCCACAACGAGACACGCCATGAGCAGTACCGCCAAGAATGCTGCCGAAGATGAACCACTGCGCGCATGGTTCCGGAGGCGGCTTCTCACGTCCCTGCCGATCTGGCCCCGTGCGGCTCGGCCGGGGTCTCGCTCGACGAGGAGCCGCGAGTCATACGCACGTTGGGCAGTTTTCCTCGCCAGAGCTCTCGCTCGCCGGTGGTCGTGAATCCGTAGCGTTCGTAGAAGCGGACCGCTTGCTCGTTGTATTCGGTGACCCACAGGCGTATGGGTGCGGCGCTTCCCGCCCAGGTGAGGAACTCGCTCATCATTCGGTCTCCGGCACCTTGGCCCTGGGCTTCGTTCAGCAGATACATCGGCCCGAGGGTCACCGCCTCGTCCCGGCGCCCGCAAAGGAAGCCGACGATCTCCGTCCCGGAGCGGGCTACACGGCAGAACAGCAGGTCCGGTCGCTGGTTCGCCGCCTCGATGAACTCCCGCCACTGGGCGATACCTTCCGCAGTGGCGGAGGCGCCGCGGTGCTCACGGATCCAGGTCTCATCGATCCCTTGCTGCTCGTTGGGATACGTCTGCAGCCAGACCCTCAACTGCAGGGGCCCCAGAGACGCGGCGTCGTCGGCATGGGGGGCTTCGATCACATGGGGCATGGCGGCCATCCTGGACGATGCTCCCCGGGGCCTGCAGGTCTTCGGGCCTACCGTCTGATGCGGCCTCGAACGGCAAGGAGGGCAAGGGCCAGGAAGCCGGGTTCGATGAGCCGTGATGTCATCTCGATGTACGTGCCTGTGGTGGTCAGGCTCTGGCCGCTGGCTCTGAAGATGACGGAGTTGATCACCACCTGGACCGCCTTCTCGACGCGCTCACCAGTGATCCGCTCCGTGAGCGGCCCGGTCAGCGTGGGGGGTGCCGTATCGGTGCTGAGGGAGATCCTTTGACCGGCGACGGGCAGGGTGCCGGTCGTCTCGGCCCTGGTGTCAGAGGTAGGCACCCCCCACAGGGTCAGAGCGAAGATCGAGATGATCACGGCCGTCACGAGCCATGCCAGAGCACGTGCGGCACGCAGTCCGTAGCCGGACAGCAACCAGTACGCCTGGAGCAGCCACCGCTCGGCGTGGCGGTATCCGAAGCTGTGACGGCGCATCGCCATTTCGCCGTAGTAGAAGTCGGCGGCTCCCGGTTCGTCCTTGCTGTCCTCGCGGGCCTTGCGCAGCTGGCGGTACACCGTGGTCAGGGACGCCAGGCCGGGAACGGCGTCGGGGTCCGGCGGGGGATCGCCCCAGCCGCGTCGCGCGGGTGCGGGTCGCCCCGACAGGGCCCGCCACTGTCGCTCCTCCTCGATGACCTGTCGCCGGGTCCAGCGGAAGGGGATCAGCCTCCGTGTCCTCCAGCCGCCGGGCGCCGTACGAAACGTCCAAAGCCCCTCGGCGGTCTCAGCGATCGAGCGGTTCGGCGTATTCGTGGCGCTGGACGACGGCCCCGACCACCCGGTCTTCCCCGGCGTCGGGTTCCTCACGATCCCCGAACTGTCCTGGCGGCGCATCGAAGCAGCTTCGGATGTCGTCCAGGTCGGACAGCGTGTTTCCTGTGAGTTCCTCCAGTTCGACACATGGAATCTAGAGGCCAGGCTGTCGTTGCGAGCGGCGCAGCCGGACCCCTTCCAGGCGTTCGCCGACCGCCATGCGGTGGGCCAGAAACTGCAGGGACAGGTCACCAAGCTGGTCCCGTTCGGCGCCTTCATTCAGGTCGCCGACGGAATCGAGGGACTGGTCCACCTCCGAGAACTCGCACGGACGCCCGCGGAAGCTCCGTCGGATGTCGTCCAGGTCGGCGACGAGGTCACGGTCGTCGTCACCGAAATCGACCGAGAGCGACGCCGACTGGCCCTCTCCCAACGACTGGCCCTCTCCCAACGACAGGGCTCACCCGACCTCCCATGACTCCTCCTCTGTGTTCGCAGTGAAGGGGAGGCGCCCGCCCTCATACGGCGAACCATCCGCCCGGTGCCATTGCTTCGGATTCCCGTACTTGCCAATACAGCAACGAGAGTTGTCGTTCCGGGCGCGGTGGTCGCAGCCTGATGCTCGACCAGAGGCCGTCGACAACCATCAGGAGGCCACACGATGACCACCCGCGAAGGCGCCGGATCCGCACTGCGCAGCGCCGACGGCAACGCGCCGCTGCGCCACCGCGTCCACCACGTTCGGTCCGGAGAGTTGGATGGCTACGCCGCCATCAGCGGCGGCACAGTCGGCTCGAAGAAGCTGTGGATGGGCCTGGTGGAGAACCCGCCGTTGAGTGCCACGGACAACCACCACCACGGCGCATCGGAGGCGGGAATCTACGTGGTCAGCGGTCACCCCGTCTTCGTCTTCCACGACGGCATACAGGAGGTGCGGATCACCGCCGCTCCCGGCGACTTCCTCCTCGTCCCGCCGTTCGTCCCGCATCGGGAGGAGAATCCCGACCCGGACGAGCCCGTGGTCGTCGTGATCGCACGGACCACGCAAGAGCCGATCAAGGTGTCCGTGCCCGAGCTGTACCAGCTCAAGAAGACAGACGCGCGGTAGCAAGCGGTGGGGAGAGGACGTGGACCGATTGACCGGGTGCAGCACCGCGAAGCCGGAGCGCCGGTCTTCCGGCCGACGCCCCGTGTGGTTCACTCCGTTTCAGCGCCTCAGTAGGCGATCTTGCCGGTGCTCCGGTTCGCTCCGCGGAACTGGAGGTAGAAACCGGCGCCGTCCCTCATGTTCGTGGCGGCCAGCGCCCACTTTCCCTTGTTGGCCGTCCGCCAGCCGTTGCACTTGCCCGTGGACTTGAAGCAGGTCCTGACCTGGCGGGTGTAGTTGACCTTCAGGTTGATGTCGGCGCACTTCTTGGTGGCATAGGCCCACTTGCCCGTGCCGGGCCAGTGGGCGTTGCCGCCGCCGCTGCCCGGCGTACCGGTGTAGTTCGTCGCGCTGCCCAGGCAGGACTGCGCGGTGACGGGCGCGGCGGAGGCCGTGGTGGCCGGAATCACGGTGCCGGCGGACAGCGCAGCGGCCGCGGCAAGGCCGGCGAAGAGGTGACGTTTCATGAGCACAGTTCTCCTTGGTCAGTTGGACGGGCCGGCCTTCCGGACCCGCACGGTGCTCTTGTCGTGCGGAAGGAAGGACTCCCCCCCCGTGTGGCACCCCGCGGTGCTGGGCGGTGCGGGGCGTTCGGCATCGAGTTCACCGGGGTCCGGGTTGTTGCACAGCCTTGTCCCGGGCTTGAAACAAAGCGGGTGACGGGCTGGGGTTGACGAGATGGTGCCTTTCCCGGGGTCGGGGGCACGTGCTCGGATGAGGCGCCGCCGTGACATGGGGAGCACGGGAGCACGGGAGCACGGGAGCACGGCGAAAACGGGGGAGCACGGGGAACGCGGGGGGAAGGGGTCGACGTGGGACGTCCAGAGACGGACATCGATCCGGGGAAGGGACCGATCCAGCGGTTCGCCTACGGGTTGCGCAAGCTGCGCCAGGAGGCAGGCGGGATCACCTACCGGCAGATGGCCCGGCAGGTGGAGTACTCGGTCTCGACGCTGTCGAGAGCCGCTGTAGGAGAGCAACTGCCGTCACTCGCAGTGGTGTTGGCCTATGTGCGCGCCTGCGGCGGTGACGAGAGCGAGTGGGAAGCGCGATGGCACGCGACCGCACGGGAGGAGTCCAAGCGCGCCGCCGAGGAGGAAGAGGCCACCGACGCGCCCTACCGGGGCCTGGCCCGTTTCGAGCCCGCCGACGAGCACCTCTTCCACGGACGCGTCGACCTGACCGACGACCTCGACGACCTGGCACACCGCCACCGTGTCACGGTCGTCTTCGGTCCCTCCGGCAGCGGCAAGTCCTCGCTGCTCCGCGCCGGGCTGATCCCCCGCCTGCGCCGCACCACCGACCCGTCCCTGCGCCCGGCTGCCGTACGGATCTTCACCCCCGGCCCTCATCCGGCGCGCACTCACGGGGGAGCGCTCGCGCCGACGGAAGGCGCGGGGGACACCTGGCTGATCGTCGACCAGTTCGAGGAAGTCTTCACCCTCTGCCACGACCTGAAGGAACGGGAAGAATTCGTCACCGGCCTGCTTGCCGCACAGGATCCCGGCAGTCGGCTGCGCGTTGTGCTCGGCGTACGCGCCGACTTCTACGCCCGCTTCCTGGAACACGGCGAGCTGGCCGAGGCCGTACGCACAGCGAGTCTGCCGGTCGGCCCCATGACCCCGGCCGAGCTCCGCGAGGCCGTCGTCAAACCGGCCGCCGCCCACGGCCTGATCGTGGAACGCACCCTGACCGCCCGCCTCCTCGACGAGGTCGGCCACGAGCCCGGCGGACTGCCGTTGCTGTCCCACGTCCTCCTGGAGACCTGGCGCCGGCGCCGCGCCCGCACCCTCACCCTCGTCGGCTACGAAGCCACCGGCGGACTGCGCGGCGCCATCGCGCAGAGCGCCGAGGACGCCTACCGCCGCCTCACCCTGGCCCAGGCGCGCACGGCCCGCCGCGTCCTGCTGCGTCTGATCACCCCCGGCGAGGGCGCCCCGGACACCCGTCGCCCCACGCCGCGTGGCGAACTCGACACCGGCGCCCCCGGCGACGCTGCCGCCGTCCTCGATGCGCTGGCCCGCGCCCGGCTCATCACCCTGGACGACGAGGTGGTCGACCTCGCCCATGAGGCACTCATCGCCGCTTGGCCCCGGCTGAGTCACTGGATCGAGGAGAGCCGCGAACGCCTCGTCGTCCACCGCAGACTGACGGAGGCCACCGCGGCGTGGGAGGCGCTCGACCGGGACCCGGGGGCGCTCTACCGGGGGATGCGACTGAGCGTGGCCGAGGAACGCCTCGGCACCACGGACGAAGACCGCACCGGCACACCCTCCACCTGCTCCACCGGCGAGCCCGTCCCCCAGGCCCGCGCAAACCCCACCACCGACGGACGAACCCGCACCGAGGAATCGGCCCGCACCGATGAACTCACTCCCACCGAACGGGATTTCCTCACCGCCAGCATCGCCGCACGCGAGGACGAGCGCCGGGCCGCCACCCGCCGCCACCGCGCCATGCGTCTGCTCGCCGCCTCCCTCGCCGTACTCCTGGTCGTGGTCACCGGCATCACCCTGTACGCGGTCGACGAGCGGCAGGACGCCCTGCGCGAACGCCGGCTCGCCCTGTCCCGCCAACTCGCCGCCCAGGCCATGCGCCTGGCGCCGTCCCAGCCCGCGCTGGCCAAGCTCCTCAGCATGGAGGCGTACCGCACCGCCGCCACCCCACAGGCTCGCGGCACACTCCTGACGATGGCCGCCTACGAGTACCACCAGGGCGAGCTGACCGGCCACACCGACGCCGTCTCCGAGGTCGCCTTCGCCCCCGACGGCCGTACCCTCGTCTCCGTCAGCCGAGATCGCCGGATCCTGCTCTGGGACGCCCGGCGCCAGGTCCGCCGGGCCACCTTGGACGGACACCGCACCTGGCTGCGTGCCGTGGCGTTCAGCCCCGACGGCCGGACGCTGGCCAGCGCGGGCGACGACGGCGACGTCGTGCTGTGGGACACCGCCACACAACGCCGCACCGCGACCCTCACCGGCCACACCGCACCGATCAAGGGCCTCGCCTTCAGCCCCGACGGGCGCACCCTGGCCAGCGCCGGAGTGGAGGTACGGCGCTGCTGTGGGGCACGGACGCCGACGCCACGGCGAAGCGGCTGTGCGCCACCGTCGCCCGCGACCTCACCCACCAGGAATGGTCCCGCCTCATCCCCGGATTCCCGTACCACCGCACCTGCACATGACGGCGGCATCACCCATAAGAAGGAGCGAAGCTCATGCACCTACGTCACCTACGTCACCCACAGCGCCGTTCGCCGTACCGCCTGCGAACCACGCTCGCGGCCGCAGCCGCCGCCGCGACGTCCCTCCTGGTCACAGCGCCGGCCGGCGCAGCGGCGCCGCAGCCTTCCGCACGCCCCGAAGCGGTCGCCCCGCTGGGCACCTGCCAGATCGGCGGCCACATCTGCGGCGACGTACACAACCGCGACGACCGGTACACCCTGCTCATCACCAACGACTGGCCGAGCCGCTACGACCGGTCCAGCTGGCGCGTCCTCAAACCCGGCCAGCACGGGCCGAACGTAGGCGTGAAGGACGTCGACGGCTACTGGGTCGGACCCGGCTGTAAGGTCAAACGCTCCCTCGGCCTGCGCACCGTCGGGCCCGGCTGGCACAAGGTGCGGAACATCCAGAAGATCCAGATCGTCGACATCCGCTGCTGACCACCGCCCTCCGCTGCTGACCACCGCCCTCCGCTCCGGGCGCCGCCCGGAGCGGAGCAGTCACTCACCGGCCGTCGGCCCACTGCGAAGCAGCGCCGACGACTTCAGGAGTCGCCCGCCGGGACTTCCGACGGCGTTCCCTGCTGACCCACCACACCGGCCTCCCCCTGCCGGTCCCGTGGCGGCGGGCCGGTGGACCCGCGAGGGATGAGGTGGGTGGGGAGCACCACGTGCCGGGTGGGGTCGCTGCCCGGGTCCGCGAGGATCGACGAGACGAGCTCGGCGGCGATGCGTCCCGTATCCCCAGCAGACTGGGCGATGGTCGACAGGTCGAGGGCCTCGGCGAGGGAGTGGTCGTCAAAGCCGAGCACCGACATCCGGCCGGGCACGTCAATGCCACAGGAACGCAGGATGCTCAGCACCTCAAAAGCCATCTCGTCGGTTTCCACGAAGACGGCCGTGGGCATGTGCGGCAGGCTCAACAGGGAGCCGATCCCCTCGCGGAGGCCTTCACGGCTGTACTCGGCGCGTACCACCAGAGCGTCGTCATAAGGCAATCCGGCTTCTTCCAGGGCCTGGCGGTAGCCGGCCAGCCGGTCGTGCGCGCTCCAGGTGAAGGTTTCCACGACGGCCGACTGGATGTGGGCGATGCGCCGATGCCCGAGGTTGAGCAGATGCTGCATACCTTTGCGGGCCGCCTCGGCGTCATCGATGTAGACGCTGGCCCTGCCGGGGGCGTGCTGACTGACGAACACCACTGGAACGCCGAGTTCGTCGAGCCGCTCCCGCTCCTCCCGGGTGAGGATGAAGGAAACCACCATCAAGGCGTCGGCGTTGCGCCGGGCCGGGAGCCGGTCGAAAAACGCCGCCCGCTCCGACTTGTTGGTGACCACATAGACCAGCAGATCCAGTTCGGCCTCGCTCAGCACTCCCGCGATGCCGGTGAGCGCAGTGCCGAGAAACCAGGGAGCCCGCGGGAGGCCGGGCATCAGGACGGCGATCCGGCGCGTCTTGCCCGTCACGAGGCTTGACGCACTGCGCGACAGGGCGAACGACAATTCCCGCGCCGCCCGCTCCACGCGGCTCCGCGTTTCCGGGGTCACCGTCGCTACACCGCGGAGGGCCCGCGAGACCGTCGAGACGGAGACTCCGGCCTCGCGCGCGACGTCCGCCATTGTGGCCTGACGCTGCTCTCCCACCATGGTCCAGAACCTACACGAAGACCCCGGACCTCGGATGTCTGACCGAGGACCGCCCACTTCGTGATCGGGCTCCTGGGTCCCGGCAGTCGTAGCACGAAGAAAGCAGTCATGTGCGGGGAGCGATTGCCGCGAGGAGGTGGAGCTGCGAACGCTGTCTCCGAGGGCGTCATCATTTGGCCATGGGCCAGGGGGCGCCCCTCCGTGAGATGGCTGAGCGCGCGCGTAAGATGCCTCTGACCTGCTCTTTTAAGTCTCGACGAGCCGACCGGCGCCCCGAGGAAGAAAATGTGGCAGCGCTGTCTTGACTGAGCGGAAATCTCGGCGCAGCCTGGAGGCAAATAGCCCTGAACGCCCGTCTTGCCATCGCTAGCAGCAACCGCTCTCACGCTCTCAAGACATTCGAGACTAGGCACGAGACCATGCTCACCCTCCCCGCGCCGTCCCCCGCCGTTCCTCCCCGCCGCTTCCCCCGCGCGGCCACCGCACCGCGACCCCAGCGGTGCGCTGGGGTCGCCCTGCCCGCACAGGAAGCATGGGTGGGCAGCGCCCGCCATTACGCCTCCGCAGTGATCGCCCGGTGGTGCTTGTCCGACGACGACCGGGACACCGCCGTACTCGTCGTCGGGGAACTGGCCGCCAATGCCGCTCGGCACGGATGCAGCGAGATGACGCTGCACCTCACGCTCGACCAAGGTCTGCTCCGCATCACCGTCGACGACCACGGGGGCCCCTGTTCCCGCCGGTCGCCTCACCCCGACGACGATCCGGACGAACACGGTCGCGGCATGCACATCGTCAGCCTGCTGGCGATCACAGTGGAGACCCTGCGGCGCGACAGCGGCCGACGCGTCGAAGCGTCGCTGGCGGTCGAGCGCACGCGGTGCAGCGCGCCCTCATACAGCTGACGCGAGGGCGTCCGGTTGCGTCCGGCGTCCGGGTGCGTCCCCCATGGTCGGGGCGGCTCGCTGACGTACCGGGGCGAAGCGAGTAACTCCCGCTTCCGGTAGGTGAGTTCCTGCCGACCTTGCCTCGTGGCAACCGCCACCCAGGGCGCGTGCGGTGGGGAGCCGCCAGGCCGGTGGCGGACGTGGGCCGTTTGCGTCACGCCCCCGGACACGCGGCGGGTGTGCTTGCCGGTCGGTCCGGCGCTGCCTACCTTCCCTAAGGAACACACCCCACCCTTGTGCGGTATCGGCTCGTCGGGCAGAGGAGGCGGCTCGATGGGGCGTACCGTGCCCGGCTTCCGGCTGCGGGCCATTGCCGCGGTGCTCCTGCTGGTCGCTCTGGCGGGCGGGTGCGGGGAACCTGCGTCATCGGGCCGGGCCGTGATCAACTGGTACACCTTCCCCGACGTCTCCGGCACCCTGCGACAGATCGCATCCCATTGCAGCCGGGCGGCGCACGGCCGCCACACGATCGTCTATCACGAGCTGCCGCGCACCGCTGACGGGCAGCGTGCGCAGCTGGTCCGCAGGCTGGCCGCCCGCGACACCGCGCTGGACATCCTCGGCCTCGACGTGACGTGGACGCCGGAGTTCGCCGAAGCGCGGTGGGTGCTGCCGTGGACCGGCGCGGCGCGGCGGCAGGCCGTTCAGGACACGTTGCCGGCGTCGCTGCGCACCGGGACATGGCAGGGAAAGCTGTACGCCGTCCCGGCCAGCTCAAACGTCCAGTTGCTGTGGTACCGCACGGACTTGGTGTCCAAGCCTCCGACGACGTGGGCGCAGATGCTGGCGATGGCCCGCAGCCTCGCGCGGCGGAACAAACCCCACTACGTGGAGATCCAGGGAGCCCAGTACGAGGGTCTGACGGTGTGGTTCAACACGCTGGTGGAGAGCGCGGGAGGCTCCGTGCTCACCCCCGACGCGGAGGCGCCCGCTCTCGGCACCCCGGCGCTGACCGCCGCCCGCATCATGCACGAACTGGCGACCTCGCCCGCGGCCGATCCGTCCCTGGCCAATCAGTTGGAGGACCACAACCGGCTCGCCATGGAGAACGGCAGCGCCGCGTTCGAGCTCAACTGGCCGTATGTGTATCCGGCGATGAAGGCCGACAACCCGTCCCTGTTCCGGCGGTTCAGGTGGGCGCCGTACCCGCGCGTGTCCCCGGGACGTCCCCCACACACCACCATCGGTGGCAACGACCTCGCCGTCAGCGCCTATTCGCCACACCCCAAGACCGCCTTCCAAGCGGCACTCTGCCTGCGTAACCGCGCCCACCAGAAGACCGCCGCGATCAAGGGCGGCCTGCCGCCCACGTTGCGCGGCCTGTACTCCGACCCGGAGATCGTCGCCGGATTCCCCTTCGCCGCCGAGGTGCGGACCGCCCTGGAATCGGCGAGCCTGCGACCGCAGACACCGTCCTACCAGAATGTCTCCGTCGCGATCTCCCATACGCTCTCACCCCCGGCCGGCATCCATCCGGCCGACGCGGTCCGCCGCCTGAGAACTCAGATCTCCGACGCCCTGCATTCCAGGGGACTGATCCCATGAGCGGGCCCGAGCGGCCGGGCCCCTGGCGCGTACGCTCCACGCGGGCCCGGCGGGAGCAGCGGCTGGCCTGGCTGCTGTGCGCCCCCGCGGGGCTCGTCATGCTCGCCGTGGCCGCCTACCCCATCTGCTACGCCGTGTACCTGTCGCTGCAGCGATACGACCTGCGGTACCCGAACCTGGCGCACTTCGTCGGCCTCAGTAACTACACGGTGGTGCTCGCCTCCCCCTTCTGGTGGCGGGCACTGCTGGTGACGGTACTCATCACCGCCGTATCCGTCGCCGTCGAGCTCGTCCTCGGCATGCTGCTCGCCCTGGTCATGTACCGCACGATCTTCGGCCGCGACGCAGTGCGCACCCTGGTTCTGATCCCTTACGGCATCGTCACCGTCGTCGCGGCGTTCTCCTGGCAGTACGCCTGGACCCCGGGCACCGGATACCTGGCCAATCTGCTGCCCGCCGGTAGCGCGCCGCTGACGCACTACTGGCAGTCCCTCGCGCTGATCGTCCTTGCGGAGGTGTGGAAGACCACCCCCTTCGTGGCCTTGCTGCTGCTCGCCGGCCTCGCCCTGGTGCCGGCAGAGCTGCTGGAGGCGTCGCTGGTCGACGGCGCCACGCACTGGCAGCGGTTTGCCATGGTCACCCTGCCGCTGATGAAGCCGGCCATCTTGGTGGCCCTGCTGTTCCGCACCCTGGACGCCTTCCGGATCTTCGACAACATCTATGTGCTGACCTCGGGAACGAACGGGACCGGCTCGGTGTCGATCCTGGGATACGACAACCTCTTCGCGGCGCTGAACTTCGGCATCGGGGCGGCGATCTCGGTTCTCATCTTCCTCTGCGTCGCGCTCCTCACCTTCGTCTCCATCGCACTCTTCGGCACCGCCGCGCCCGACACGGAGGCACCGCGCTGATGGCTGATACCGGACGCCGCCGCATCATCGGCTGGACCGTCGCGAACCTCGCCGTCCTGCTCTACGCTCTGACTCCGGTGTGGTGGCTGGTCTCGCTCTCCTTCAAGGACCCGAGCACCCTCTCTGACGGTTCGTTCATCCCCACGAAGTGGTCGCTCGCCAACTACCGCGGTATCTTCGCGACCTCCGCCTTCACCCGTGCGCTCCTCAACTCGATCGGCATCGCACTGATCACCACCGTGATCGCGGTGACACTCGGCACCCTGGCCGCGTACGCCGTGGCGAGGCTGCGCTTCGCCGGCAAGCGGTTCCTCGTCGGCTGCTCGCTTCTGGTGGCGATGTTCCCTCAGATCTCGCTGGTCTCACCGATGTTCAACGTCGAGCGGCTGCTCGGCCTCTTCGACACCTGGCCGGGACTGATCATCCCGTACATGACCTTCTCGCTGCCGCTCGCGATCTACACGCTCTCGGTGTTCTTCCGGGAGTTCCCCTGGGACCTGGAGCAGGCCGCGAAGGTCGACGGCGCCAGCCCGGCCCAGACGTTCCGGCTCGTGATCGCCCCGCTGGCGGCTCCCGGAATCGTCGCCACGGCCGTTCTCGTCTTCATCGTCGCGTGGAACGACTTTCTCTTCGCCATCTCGCTGACCGCCACCACCCGCGCCCAAACCGTCCCGGCTGCCATGGCGTTCTTCACCGGCAGCTCGGTGTTCCAACAGCCGACCGGGTCGATCAGCGCCGCGGCCGTGGTGATCACCATCCCGGTCCTCGTCTTCGTGGCGATCTCCCAGCGGCGGATCGTCTCCGGCCTTACCGCCGGAGCCCTCAAGGAATGACCGGATCACCTGAGACGGTGGCGGTGCGAGCCGTCGCATCGAGGGAGCCGGTTCGCTCTCGTGAGGCCGTCCAGCGGCCCGCAGGCCACACCGTGACGTGATACTCGCCTTCTTCACGCTCCGGGTTCCGGCCCCGCGCGTGGACCACGACCTGCCATGGCCCGGATTCACCTTCCGGCAGGGGGAGTTCGGCACCCCACCCGGTACCGCCGTCCGGCACCATGCGGAGTACCTGGCCCGGCCCGGTCAGCGTGACCTCTGCCTCCTTCTCCCACCCCGACGCCTCCGTCGGGAAGGCCCGGGTGAAGGAGATCCCGGCCCCGTACAGATCCTTCTCACCCCACCCAGAAGTGAGGACGCGCACTCCACGGCCGTCCGCAGACACCTGGAACCCCTCGCCGGTGAATTCCGGCACCGAATCCCCCAGGTGAAGCACAAGGCTCGTTGACGGCTCATGGAACCCGAGGGACTCCGTAGCGAAGATCCCCAGCTTCTCCCAGGCGTCCCCCACCTCTTCCGGCGCCTGGACCAGGACCTTCGGTGTGTTCTTCGCGGCGGGCCACAACTGGATCACATGCGTCTCACGGACCTCGTCATATCCCACCGGGTGAACGCCCTCGGCATCCCTGTCCAGCCGGACGTGCAGCCGCACCCGCCACCACGCGAGCTCCGCGGGCTTTCCCGGGACAGGGATTGCGTCCGATCCGAAGTCCATGTTCTCCAAGAACACCTCGTTCGCCAGGCGCATGCTGTTCTCGACCACCTCGTGCCACGACCCGGGCTCCCGCGCCGGCTCGTGCTCGTGGAACTCGAAGACCAAGTCCACATCACCGTGTGGGCATTCGGTCTCGACCTTCGCGACGCGCCCCTTGCGCGTCACATCGATCCGACGCTCGGCAGTCACGTCCCTCGGCTGCGGAACCTCGTCGTCGCTGTCGAGCGTTCCGATCATCCAGTACTGGCTGTAACAGGCGTAGAACTTCGTCTCGTGACGGACCGGGCCGCTCATCTTCCCCTCCATGCAGTAGTCCCTTTCACGCCACAGGGGCGTGGCAGGAAGGTTGCCACGCCCCTGTGACAGCCTCTGAGGGCTGGGGTGTACGCGGTGGCAAGGGGGATCTCGTGAATGAGGCGGAAAGACCGTTCCTGATGTGTGCCGAGGATGTCTTCTGCCGGGACCGGGGCAGGGGGGTCATACTGACGGGCCGGATCGAGCGCGGGCGGCTTCGCAGGGGTGCCGAGGTGGAGATCGTTGGCAGCGGAGCGACCGTTCCGGTCGAAGACATCGAGGTGAGCCGCCGGGGTGTCGACGAGGCGAGTGCGGGCATGAACGTGGGTCTGTTGCTCGCCGGCAGGGCGGCAGGCGCCGTTGAACGGGGGCAGGTGCTCGCGGCGCCTGGCTCGGTCAACGCGCATATCGGCTTCGCCGCTGACATCACGTTGCTGTCCGAGGAACATGGCGGTGCCGAGGTACGCACCGGTGACCGCCTCCAGTTCCACATCCGTACCGCTGTGGTGCGGGGCGTGGTGACGATGGCCCAGGAAACGAACGCGCTGCACCCCCTTCACCAGGGTGCGGTGACGGTCACGCTCGAACGGCCCGTCGCCCTTGAGGAAGGCCAGTCCTTCGCTTTCCGGTACCACGGTCGCGCCGCCGGCTCAGGCATCGTGACCCGGCTCCTGAACCGAGTCTCATGAGCGGAACCACAGCCGGATCGCCGCGAGGGTGACCGTGCCGTGGAAGATGTAGGCACGCTTGTCGAAGCGTGTGGCAACGGCGCGGGTGTCAGCCGTCCAGGCAGCCGCGCACCGCCTCGATCAGGCGGTTGGCGCGGGCGTCGCCATGGCCGATCATGCGGTTGGCGACATACGCGAAGCCCACGCCGAACTCGTCGTCGCCGAAGCCGAATTGGCCGCCCGCTCCGTCATTGCCGAAACTGCGCTCGCCCAGCATCGGCCGGAAGGCCGCCGAGTCGAGCAGAAAGCCCGAGCCCCAGCGCGTCCCGGCGTCGAAGCCCAGCCATCCCTGGCCGGACGACACCTCGCGGACCGCGTCCGTCACCGTCTCCGGGGCGAGCAGCCGCTCGTGGCCCTCGATGCCGCTCACGGCCGCCGCGTACATCCTGGCGAGGCCGCTCGCCGACGCGGTGGCGCCCGCGCCGGGCAGCTCCATACCGAGCAGCGCCGGATCGTTCCAGCCGCGCGGCTCGTCGACGCCGGGGAAGACCAGCGCGCCGTTCATCGTCACGATGCGGGTGAGCAGATGCTCGGGCCCCGGCATCGCGGGCCGTCCCTCGGCCTCGACGAGGCGGGCGCGGTCGTCCAACTCCTGCTCGGGCAGGCCGATCCAGGCCCGCAGCCCCAACGGGTCGCCCACGGCCTCGCGGAAGTACGCGCCCGGGGTGAGCCCGGTGATCCGCCGGATGACCTCACCGATGAGGAAGCCGAAGACATGGCCGTGGTACTCGTACGCCGTGTCCGGCTTCCACAGCGGCTGCTGCTCCTCGATGGCGTGGATCACCGGTGTCCAGGCGGCGATCTCCTCGAAGCCGAGCACCGTATCGAGGGCGGGGATGCCCGCCCGGTGCCCGAGGGCCATACGGCAGGTGAGGGCGTCCTTGCCGTGCCGCGCGAACTCGGGCCAGTACCGGCTCACCGGGGCGTCGAGATCGAGGCGCCCCTCCTGGACGAGGAGATGGGCGCACAGGCTCACGATGCCCTTGGCGCAGGAGAAGACCGGTACGACCGTGTCCCGCTCCCACGCGCGCCCGGTCCGCTCGTCCGCGATCCCGCCCCACAGCTCCACGACCTTGCGTCCGCCGACGAACACCGTGACGGCCGAGCCGAGTTCGGGAAACTCGGCGAAATTCCGCGAGAACGTATCGGCGACGGCTCCGAATCCCTCATCGGCCCATCCGTTGTACTGCTCCACCGTTCCCGTCCTCCGCATGATCGCGCCTGGTCCTAGGCCCTGTCGTCAAACTCCCGTCGTTCGCCCGGAGGGCGGGCCTCGCGGCGTCTGGTGCGTGCGATCG
>NZ_JBEZJZ010000118.1:0-25974 GCF_040651455.1 Streptomyces sp. NPDC048483 | reverse complement strand
GTGCCTGTGCACCCCGGCCGCCGCGGTTGTGGTCGGAAGCGGTTCCGGTCCTTCGCCGTACCTGCCGTTACGTCAGCAGCTGCGGTCGACGAGGTCGAACGACTTGTAGTGGTCGGCGGTGTAGTAGTCCTCGTCCTTCTTCTCACCGGCCACGATGCGCCGGGCGCCGCGGTCGGGCGAGCCAGGAGTGATGACGGTGTACTCGTGGTAGTAGCCCGTGTTCTGTGCCGGGAGGATGCCCTCGCGGTTGTCGAAGACGGTGCCGTCCTTCGGATACGGGAAGGGTCCGCCCTTCTCGATCAGGTCCAGGGTGTCGTGGGCCTGGGAGGGCAGCTTGGAGTAGCAGATGTCGCCGACGGCGTTCACGTGCACCGGCGTTGCGTGCGCCACCGTGGCGTACGCGGTGGCCTGGTGCGGGGCGGCGACGGCGGGTGTCGCGGCGACCGCGGTGCCGCCGAGGAGAAGGGCCGAGGCGAGGGCGCCGGCGGCGCCGATCCTGGTGATCCGTGGGGGGATTCTCATGCCGTCCAGCATGACGCGCGTAGACGTGACCCTGTCAATCCCAACGGGCCTTAGTTTCCCAGGAGTTCACAGGATCCCCACGACACTTAACCCGCTCGTTTCGCATGGCGCGACTTTGCCTGAGAGGCAAAAATTTTGCCTGTGGGGCGAGGGGTCGTTATACCGGGGACATGACGGACAGACGCAAGGACCCGTCTGCGGCCCCGGCTGCGGACACCGCCCCGGCCGGGCCCTCCGAGGAGCTCGTCACCGTCGCGCCCCGACTGCGTGACCTGCGACGGCGCAGCGGGCTGACCCTCGAGGCCGCGGCCCGGCAGGTCGGGCTCTCGCCCGCCCATCTGTCCCGGCTGGAGACCGGTCGGCGCCAGCCGTCGCTGCCGATGCTGCTGGCCCTGGCCCGCACGTACGGAACCACGGTATCCGACCTCCTCGGGGAGACCGCTCCCGAGCGGGACCCGATCCTGCGGGCCGGCCGCACCGAGCCGTCGGAGGCCGGCGGCTGGACGTACTGGACCGTGGGCGGCGCCGGGCGCGCCATGCAGGCGCTGCGGGTGCATGTGCCGCAGCGGGCGCAGGGCGAGCTGGTGCGGGTGCATCCGGGCGAGGAGTGGCTGTACGTCCTCAAGGGGCGGCTGCGGCTGACGCTCGGCGAGGCGGCGCATGTGCTGGACCCGGGGGACGCGGCGCACTTCGACTCGCTGACACCACACCGGATCGCGGCCGCCTCGCGGGGCGGGACGGAGCTGCTGTTCGTCCACACGCTGCTGCAGAGCGGGGCCGCGGAGCTGTGCCTGGGGGACGCGACTCCGCGCCGCGGTCTGTGACGCGGCAGACACCACCACCGAGCCCCAGGGAAGGACCGTACGCCGTGCCCGAAGAGACATCCGAGACGAGCTCCGCCCGCGAGTACGTCGAGACCAGGCCGCCCCGCGGGGTCTATGTCCGCGTGTTCCTCTATGTCGTCGCCACGCACGTCCTGCTGGCGTTCATGAGCCTGCTGGTGATCATCGCCAAGACGCGCTAGCGGGGCCGCCGAGGGCGCCCGCGGTCCCGGCCGCCGCCCCGTCCGTCCACCGCCTGCCCGTCCGTCCGTCCGTCCGTCCGGGGCAACGTCCATCCCCACGACG
The DNA here is from genome assembly GCF_040651455.1 of Streptomyces sp. NPDC048483. Taxonomy (NCBI): domain Bacteria; kingdom Bacillati; phylum Actinomycetota; class Actinomycetes; order Kitasatosporales; family Streptomycetaceae; genus Streptomyces; species Streptomyces sp. NPDC048483. The sequence continues at coordinate 24,325 of NZ_JBEZJZ010000118.1, read as the reverse complement.
GAAAAGTCCGTTGCCTCGGCCCGCCAACCGGGTAAGGCCTGCATGCGCACCCGCTCTCCCCGCTCCCGCCCGCCGCACCGCTGCGGCCACCGCCCCCGGCCGCGCCCCTGACAGACCGGCGGCCGCCGCCCTCACCCCCACCCTGCAGTCCGTCCACGCCCGCCGTGACCGGATCACCATCACCCCGTCCGTGACCGTCGTCGCGCGCCCCGGGACCGACGCGCCCGCGGTGGCCCTCGTCAAGAGGTCCCTCAAGGCCGCCGGCGCCGGAACTGGACGACCGGCCGCCGAGCGCGGATCACATGGGCAGCGAGAGCAGACGCAGCGGTTCCGCGGGGTGCTCCACGCCCTCGCGCAGCGGCGTCCACATGGTCCGCAGCGGCATGATGACGGGCCCTGCGGGCTGTTCGACCTGTACGTCCTCGTGGAGGGGGCGCCACCCGAGCCGCTGGTACAGGGCGACGAGCGGCGGCCGGCAGAAGAGCAGCCCGTACCGCGGCCCCTGCGTGCGGGCGTACTCCACGGCGGCCGTGACGACCAGCCGCGCCAGCCCGTGCCCCCGCAGGTCCGGGGCGACGGCCACCCCGCCGACGCCCATGGCCGGTGACTCTTCCCCGCCGACCGAAACGGGCACCCGCAGCAGACCCGCGTGCGCCACGAGGCGGCCGTCCCGCCGGATGCCGAAGTGCTCCTCCTTGGGCAGCCAGGTCAGGCCGGTTTCCGCGACGCCGAAGGGGTCGGCGCCGTCCCCGAGGATCTCGCTCTGTTCCGTGTGCGTGTACCGCGCAAGCCGTATCACCGTCGGCGCAGCGGAAGGTGGGTTCCCCGTCATCCCCTCATGATGCCCGGTGGCCCTGACGGTGCGGTCAGGGCCACCGGGCCGTACGCCGTCAGCCGCCCAACTCCTTGTGGCGGGCGCCCAGTCGGCGCGCCCCCTCCTCGGTGAGCGAGCCGTGCAGCCGCAGCCGGGCGATGCCGCCGTCCGGGTAGATGTCGATCCGGACATGGGTGGCGGCCGCGGCGTCGTCCAGCAGGAAGCGGTGGACGGTGTCGGGCTGCAGGCGGGTGCGCGGCAGAAGTTCGGTCCACTCACCGTCCTCGCCGTCCCGTCCGGACAGGGCCGCCCAGCCCGCCGAGTTGCCCTTGAGATAGCCGGTGTCGATCTCGACGGCGCGGATCACGGACTGCTCGGTGAGGCGGTAGCGGACCCAGTCGTTGCCCGTGCCGCGGCGGCGCCGGGTCTCCCAGCCGTCGTCCATCTTGCGGGAGCGGCCCGGCTGGATGGTGTTGGTGGGCGAGGAGTAGAAGCGGTCCGAGGCGTCCTCCACCTGGCCGCCGTTCTCCAGCGCGGCGAGGTCGAAGGTGCCCAGCGCGGACAGCCAGTCGGGGGCCGGGACGACCTCGCCGTGGACCCGGAGGCGGGCGACACCGCCGTCGGGGTGCTGGTTGAGGCGCAGATGGGTGAAGCGCTGCGCGGCGCCGATGGCGAAGCCGTTGGCGGCGTGGCCGCCGATGGCGGTGCGCGGGACGAGGGTCGTCCATGTGATGTCGGCGGCAAGGAGGTCGTCGGGCGAGGGCGATCCCGCCACACACGCGCCTTCGACGCTGACGGACTGCGGGTAGTTGCCACGGAAGTGGGCGGTGTCGACGACGATGCCGCGGATCACGCCGGGCGCGCCGAGCCGGATCAGCGCCCAGTCGTGGTCCTCGTCCGTCGGGAAGGGGTGATCGCCGTCGGTGCCGCGCCGCCGGCGGGTCTCCCAGCCGTCCATGATCTTGCCCTTGTGCCCGAAGTCCTCGGGGTCGAAGTGGGCGGCCTCGGGCTTGAGAAGGTTCTCGCGCTCGGCGAAGAACTCGTCATTGGCCGCGATCACCCCCGCGCCGAGCCGCCGGTCGGCGAGGTCGGGCAGGTGGGTGAAGGGGAAGCCGGCCGGGCCCGGGGTGCGGAAGTCGGCGTACGGGTCGCCGCCTGCGTAGGGGCTGGCGTCGCCGGTGTAGCGGGGTATGCCCGGGCCGGGCGGGTGGGGGAGGTCGGCGCTGGTCATACGCTCTGCGGCCTTTCCAGGAGTTCGCCGGTGGGCTCCGTGAGGGTGGCGCCGTCGTTGATCTGCCGACCGCGCAGCCAGGTGGAGCGCACGACGCCGTACAGGGTCTTCCCGGCGTATGCGGTGATCTTGTTGCGGTGCTGGAGCGCCTGCGCGTCGACGGTGAAGGTCTCCTCCGGGGCGAGGACCGCGAAGTCGGCGTCCCGGCCGGGCTCGATGGCGCCCTTCTGGCCGAGGCCGACCAGCGCCGCCGGGGCGGTGGCCATCCAGCGCACGACGTCGTCGAGGGTGTGGCCGCGCTCGCGGGCCGCCGTCCAGATGGCGGGCAGGCCGAGCTGGAGGGAGGAGATACCGCCCCAGGCCGCACCGAAGTCGGCGGTCTTGAGGTCGGCGGTGGAGGGCGAGTGGTCGGAGACGATGCAGTCGATGGTGCCGTCGGCCAGGCCCTGCCAGAGCGCGTCCTGGTTGGACGCCTCGCGGATCGGCGGGCAGCACTTGAACTCCGTTGCGCCGTCCGGGATTTCCTCGGCGGTCAGGGTCAGGAAGTGCGGGCAGGACTCGACGGTGATCTTGACGCCCTCGCCCTTGGCGGCGGCGATCAGCGGCAGCGCGTCGCTGGAGGACAGATGCAGGACGTGCACCCGCGCATCCAGCAGCTTGGCCAGCGCGATCAGCCCGGCGATGGCGTCGTTCTCGGAGACGCGGGGGCGGGAGGCGAGGAAGTCGGCGTACTTGGGGCCGTGCGCCTCGGGGGCGGCGTCCAGGTGGCCCGGGTCCTCGGCGTGCACGATCAGCAGACCGTCGAAGCCGGCGATCTCGCCGAGGGCGGCGGCCAGCTGTTCCTGGTCGAGCTGCGGGAACTCGTCCACCCCGGAGGGCGACAGGAAACACTTGAAGCCGAAGACCCCGGCGTCGTACAGCGGCCGCAGGTCCTTGACGTTGCCGGGGATGGCACCGCCCCAGAAGCCGACGTCGATGTGCGCCTTGCTGCGGGCGACCTCGCGCTTGGTGTCGAGGTGGGCGGCGGTGGTGGTGGGCGGGAGGCTGTTGAGCGGCATGTCCACGAGCGTGGTGATACCGCCGGCCGCGGCCGCGCGGGTGGCCGTCCAGAAGCCCTCCCATTCGGTGCGGCCGGGGTCGTTGACATGGACGTGGGTGTCCACGAGGCCGGGCAGCAGGACATCGTCACCGAAGTCCTCGACCCGCGCCCCGGCCGGGGCCTCGGCGTCGTGCGGCAGCACCGCCGCGATCTTCCCGTCCCTGACGGTGACGGACGCGGCGCGCGTCCCCTCCGGGGTGACGACGCGCGTGGAGCGCAGCACCAGCTCTATTTCGGACACCCAGTCCCCTCCTCGTATCGTGTCTTCATCGTTGCGTGACAGCGCTCGGTACGCACGGCTGACAGCGCCCGTACGGTCCCCAGCCGGTCATTCACCCCGCAACGACATGCGAAATTCAACAGTCTGTTGAATGAGTCTTCACTCAGGACCGCGGCCCGTCAAGACCCCTTCGCCGGCACCGGCGCGACGACCGCACCGGACTCCCCTGGTACCGCCGGCTCCGCCGCATCACCCGCCCTGACCTGCGACGGGATGATCTCGTCCGGAATCGGCCCGACGCCCGCGGCAACCCGCCCATGGCGCGAGACCAGGGCGTAGAGCGCACCGGAGATCCCCATCCCGAAGATCCAGGAGAACGGCGCCACCGCATCGAAGGCCGGTATCAGCGCGAGCGAGGCGGAGACCGCCGCGGCCGGCAGAAAGGCGGTGACGGCCTTGGGGTTGTAGCCGCGTCGGTAGAAATACGCGCCCCGCGCATCGGCCGAGAACAGCGCATCGACATCGATCCGGCCGCGCCGTATCAGGTAGTAGTCGACGAGCAGGATGGCGACCAGCGGCCCCAGGAAGGCACCCAGCGCCCCCAGGAAGTACTGGATCACCAGCGCCGAGGAGTACAGCTTCCAGGGCATGACGAGGACGGCCAGCACCGCCGTGATCATGCCGCCGCGCTTGAAGTCCAGATACTTCGGCGCGAGATTCGCGAAGTCGTACGCGGGCGAGACGAAATTGGCGACGACGTTGATGCCGATGGTCGCGACGATGAAGGCCAGCGCCCCGATGACCGTGACCACCGGATTGTCGATCTTCTGAATCACCTTCACCGGGTCGTAGATCGCCTCGCCGAAGACGGCGATGGTGCCCGCGGTGACCAGCACGGCGACCACCGCGAAGGCGGTGAAGTTCACCGGCAGCCCGATCAGGTTGCCGCGCCGGTAGGAGCGGTGGTCGGGGGTGAAGCGGGCGAAGTCGGCGTAGTTGAGGACCAGGGTCAGGAAGGTGGCCACCGTCAGGCTGACCGCGATGAGGCTCTGCTCGATCTGCGCGGAGCCGCTGAGGCCGGTGAGGCTACGGGTGAGCGAGATGTCGCCGCCGGCCTTGACCACCAGATAGACGGCGAGCGCGAGCACCACGAGCCACACCACCGGCCCGGTCGCGAAGTCCTGGACCTTGCGGATGAACTCCATCCCCCGCGTCAGCAGGACCGCCTGCAGCCCCCACATCACCATGAACGCGACCCAGCCCAGGGTGGACAGGCCCAGCACCGAATTGTGGTCGTAGGCGGCCAGGCCGGGCGCGACCTGCAGGGTCAGCAGGACCACGGCCGTCGAGGCGAGCCAGGTCTGGATGCCGTACCAGGCCACCGCCATGATCGCGCGCAGCAGTGCGGGGATGTTGGCGCCGTACACGCCCCAGCTGGCGCGGGCGAGCACCGGGTAGGGAACGCCGGTGCGATGCCCCGCATGCCCCATCCGGTTCATCAGCCAGTAGACGATCGAGATGCCGACGAGCAGGGCCAGGAACACCTCCCAGGCCGGCAGGCCGAGCACGAACAGGCTGGCGGCGAAGGCGTAGTTGCTGATCGCGTGGGTGTCGGACATCCACAGCGCGAAGATGCTGTAGGTGCCCCATTTGCGCTCGGGGGCGGGCGCGAGGTCCGCGTTGAAGAGCCGCGGATCGGGCGGCGGGAGCTGCTTGTTCTGCGGGGGCATCGGGGGCGTTGCCATGTGTCCTCCCGGGCAGGTGGGTGGAGCTCAGGGACTGTTGGTCGGGGGTCGGATCCAGCGATGCTGTCGGTCTGCGGTCGATTGCCGTTGCCGGTGCCATTGCCGGTGACAGCTGTACAGGTCAGTTGTCAGATGCCTGATGTCTGTGCGGAAAATTCGGTGTTACGGGGGGAGCCCTGAGCGCGCCCCAGGGACAAATGGGCACTCAACGGCCAGGACCCGATGGCTTTCGGGCGCGGCGGCGCAAAGCTGCGTCCCGTACTGGTCGCCAGCCCGAGCCCGACGACCGCCTCCGCGAACTTCACCGCGGCGGCGACGCCGTCCACGACCGGCACCCCGAGCGCCGCCGCAACCCGTTCCTGGAGCCCGGCCATCCCTCCGCACCCCAGGCAGATCACCTCGGCACCGGCCCGTACGACCTCACGGGCGGTCTCGATGATCACCTCGACGGTGCGCTCAGGGTCCTCCTCCAGCTCCAGGACACCGAGGCCGGTGCCGCGGACGGCGGCGCACCGCTGCAGCAGCCCGGCGGTCAGCAGACGGTCCTGGATCTGCGGCACGGAGCGGTCGAGGGTGGTGACGATGCCGTAGGCGTGGCCGAGCATCATCGCCATCTGGGCGGCACTCTCGGTGATGTCCAGTACGGGGACATCCAGCAGCTCCTGTGCGCCCTCCCGGCCCGGTTCGCCGAAGCCGGCCATGACCAGGGCGTCGAAGGCCGTATCGAGGGTGGCGAGCCGGTCCAGGACGGCCGCGGCGCTGAGGTAGCCCTCGAAGTGGCCCTCGATCGACTCCGGGCCCCAGAGAGGCTCGGTGGCGATGATCTGCGTCCCCGGGGCGGCGACGGCGGTGGCGGTGGCGCGAATCGAGGCGGTCATGGAAGCCGTGGTGTTCGGGTTCATGACGAGAATGCGCATGACGCTCCAGCAATTTGGAGGATTCCACAGAATGGACAGTAGGTTTCGCGCAGCAGAACGTAGCTACGGCCACTGGCGCCGTCAAGGGATCACGTCTAGGCGTCGGACCCTTCTCAGGCCTTGGGACGATCGCCTCGCTGACCGGCGGGAACGAGTGTGCGAGAGACGGTGTGCCAACGTAAGGGGACCGGTAGGCTGCCCCGGTCGGGCCCGGCGCCCGAAAGCCCTTGGGCACGAACTTGCCGAGACCGATCTGACCCGCCCCGAAAGGAACGCGACGTGCCGCCGTCCAGCGCCAGCACCTCCGCCGCCGAAGCCAAGCCCGCAGGCGCCAGCGGCGGCGTCCAGTCCCTTGAGCGCGCCTTCGACCTGCTCGAGCGGATGGCCGACGCCGGTGGCGAGGTCGGCCTCAGCGAACTCTCCGGCAGCAGCGGACTCCCGCTCCCCACCATCCACCGCCTGATGCGCACGCTCGTGGCCTGCGGCTACGTCCGCCAGCAGCCCAACCGCCGGTACGCCCTCGGCCCCCGCCTGATCCGGCTGGGCGAGAGCGCGTCGCGACTGCTGGGCACCTGGGCCCGGCCGTATCTGGCCCGCCTGGTGGAGGAGACCGGCGAGACCGCCAACATGGCGCTGCTCGACGGCGACGAAATCGTGTACGTCGCGCAGGTCCCCTCCCGGCACGCGGTACGCATGTTCACCGAGGTCGGCCGCCGCGTACTGCCCCACTCCACCGGGGTCGGCAAGGCGCTGCTGGCCAACCACCCGCCGGAGGAGGTCCGCGCGCTGCTCGGCCGTACGGGCATGCCCGCCGCGACCGAGAAGACGATCACCGACCCGGACAGCTTCCTCGAATCGCTCGCCGATGTCCGGCGGCTCGGCTACGCGGTGGACGACAACGAGCAGGAGATCGGCGTCCGCTGCTTCGCGGTGCCGGTGCCGAACTCCCCCACGTCCGCGGCGATCTCCATCTCGGGCCCGACGGGCCGGGTGACGGAGGCGTCGACGGACAAGATCGTGCCGGTACTGCAGGAGGTCGCGGCGCAGCTGTCGGTGGCGTTGGCCAGCCAGTCGCAGGCGTAAGGACGGCCGACCGCGGGCCGGCGTTGTTTTCGGCCGGGACCGGGGCGCGCCCGCTCCGGCCCGCGCCGGGCGGCACCTCCGTGCACCCGTTCACCGGCCGCGGGGCAGCTCGCTGAAGCTGTCGATTCCCTCGCGCACCTCGGTCAGCGCGGGCGACAGCGCGCTGACCGAACCGACCGCCCCCGCGATCAGCAGTAACGAGCGGCGCAGCCGGGGCACTTCGGGCATGCCGTGGCTCACCATCGCCTCCAGTGCGGCCAGTTCGTCGTCGGCGGCCGCCCGGTCGGGTAGCTCCCCCGGCAGCACGGCCAGTTGACGCCGCAGCCGGGCCACCGCGCAGCGCAGCGCCTGGACCCGCGTATCGCCCTCTCCCCCGGTCACCTGCCCGGCCACCCGCCTGCGCCTCTGCCCCTGCGTCTCCACCTGCACCTGCGTCTGTGCCTGTTCCACAACGACGGCGGCCTCCATGGCTGTTGACCGTTTCACAATGCGGGCCAGTTAACGCCACCCTGTGGTGATCGCGCCATACGGAGAGCGAAAAAATCCGATCATTGGGGGCCGCCCTTGGGCTCTTTGCCTCATTGGGGCCGCCTCCGGGGTCGTTCCCCTCGTTGGGGCCCACTCCTGGGGTTTTCCCCGCCGCCCACGCACCTGCTTTTGTTTTTCCCCGCCGCCCACCCCCCTTCGGGGGGTGGGCGGGTCAGGCGGGCGGGCGGGCCAGCAGCCGCGGTTTCGCCCGCGGGCCACGGACCGGGGACCGGGGACGACGAACCGCGGACGACAGGCCGCGGGCCACGGACGACGTACCGCGGCCAAGGCCGACGGACCGCAGCCGGCGGCCATCAGCGAATACGCCGCAAGCGGCCGACCCCGGACGCCCCCGCCCCTCAGTCACCCGAAGGCCCGCCACCGTACGAGCGCACGCAGGCCTACACCCCAACCAGCCCCCCGCAGCGGCCCCAGAAGCCCGTTCAGCGGCCCGTTCGACGGTCGAGGCACCAATTCACACACCCCACCCCGGCGAGGCGCTCAGGCGCGCCCAGAGCCACCGGCCCCGGGCCGCCCGCTCACTGCTCCTCGGGCTCCACCGCATTGCGCCACACCCGCACCGAAACGGTCAGGTAGCTGCTCACGTCCGACTCGGGCGCCATGCCCTTGTAGGTGATCAGCGCGACCGTGCCGTAGCTGGTGGTCAGGCACATCTGCGCGCCCTTGGTCAGCTTCTTGACGCTGATGCTCGTGGTGAACCGGGTCTCCGTACGGCAGGTGTCCAGCGTGCCCTCCTCGCCGGAGTTGAGCAGCACCAGCTTGCCGCTGTCGCTGGTGTCGACCGTGCTGTCCGTGTATTCCCCGTGCGTGAAGGAGAAGTCGCTGTCCGAATCGCTGTCTTCGCTCTTGGGCGCGACCGGATCGTCGTCCATGGACAGGTGGTACCTGTCGGTCAGATCGATCTTCGCGTAGTCGATGGGCTTCGGGTTCTTCACCACGGAATCGGAGTCGTCGCCCTCCGCACCGGGGCTCGGCGTCGTACCGTCCGACGGGCTCCCGGTCTCGCCGCCCTCGCCGCTCGCCGGCTTCTTCTGCTTCTTGCCGCCCTTGCCGTCGGCCTGGTCGTGCGTCGCCTTGCCGTCGCCCTTCATGACGTAGTAGACGGCGGTGCCGCCCGCCCCCGCGAAGACCAGCATGCAGGCCAGCGCCAGGGCCGTGACCAGCCCCTTGCGCTTCTTCTTCGGGGGCTGTGCGGGCTGTGCGGCCGGCACGGTGGCGGTCGGGCCGGTGGCAGTCGGGCCGGTGCCGGCCGGGCTGCCGGAGACCTGGGTGAGGGGCGCGGTGGCATTGGCGGTCGGCGCGTACGCCTCGTGGGAACCGGGCGGCGGCGTCTGCGGCTGCTGCGGCGCGGGCACCGTCGGCTGGGCGGGCGGGTGCGGCGGGGCCTGCAGGGCGACCGTCGGCGGCACGGCCGGCTGGGTGGTGGGTGCCTCCACCGGGGGCGGCGGGGTCTGTACGGGCGCGGGAGCCGCCGTACGCGTGGTGATGTCGGCCGCGACCGCGGTGGGCAGCCAGTCCTCGGGGCGGCGCAGCTGCGTCTGGCCGGAGGCCGCGCCGCACAGGGCGATCACCTCGGCGACGGACGGGCGCTGCGCGGCGTCCTTGGCGAGGCAGCTGGTGACCAACTCGCGCAGCTCGTCGGGGAGTCCGGTCAGGTCCGGCTCCTCATGGACGATGCGGTAGAGGACACCGTGCGAGGTGCCCTCACCGAACGCGGGGGTCCCGATGGCCGCGTACGCCGCCACCTGGCCGAGCGCGAAGATGTCGGTGGCGGGGGTGATGGTGCTGCCGGCGGCCTGTTCGGGCGCCATGAAGGTGGGGGTGCCGACGGTGACGCCGCTGCTGGTCAGGGACGTGGCGTCGGCGGCGCGGGCGATACCGAAGTCGATGACCCGGGGGCCGTCGGCGGCGAGCAGGACGTTGGACGGCTTCAGGTCCCGGTGGACGATGCCCGCGCCATGGATGACCTGGAGCGCTTCGGCGATCCCGGCGACCATCAGCAGCACGGTGGAGACCGGCAGTTTGCCGTGCTCGGCGACGGCCGCGGAGAGCGAGGGGCCGGGCACGTACGCGGTCGCGAGCCAGGGGCTGGTGCCCTCGGGGTCGCTGTCGATGACCGGGGCGGTGAACAGCCCCTGGACGCGCTGCGCGGACTGCACCTCCTGCTTGAAGCGGCGGCGGAATTCGGCGTCCTCGCTGAACTCGGGCCGGATCACCTTGATGGCCACCGGCCGACCACCGGGCGTGTAGGAGAGATAGACCTTGCCCATACCGCCGGCGCCGAGCTTCGCCGTGAGCCGGTAGCCCGCAACCGCCCGCGGATCGTCACCCTCCAGCGGCTGGAAGATCCCGGACGAGCCCACACTGTTCACCACTAGGTCCCCCGACTCAGAAAAATGGGTCTGCCGTATCGGGACGGCAGCCACGATGCCCGCAACGGGGCAGCACTTTATCCGGACGGCCGCGCCCCTGTGACATCCGTACCGTCCCGGTGGGCGCCATGTCCGAAGCGCCGGATTCGCGCATGGTCCCGGCCCGTTGGCCGCGCAGTGCCCAGATCCGCCCCGACCATGCCTCAGACGTGCGTTCGCAACGGCACCCGTTGGCATGGGCGTAGGGAATCCGATGCGTATGGCGCGGCATGATGGAGCACTCTCACGTTCAGGGAAATTTCCGGCATATCACTGGATCGGAGACTGTCTTGGAGCCCAACACCGGCCCCGAATCCGGCCCGAACCCGCACCCCGTCAGCGTCGTACAGCTGATCTGCCGGGCATACGGCCTCACCGACGCGTCCGAGATCACCGTCGAGCACATACACCGCTACGTCACCGAACACCGGCTCGCGGACCAGCGCACGCACCAACTCCGGGACCGGCTACGGCCGAACATCCCGCGCCAGCGGGCGTCCGGCGACGCGGCGTGAGGGCGGACGCCGGACAACAGGCACCGCACGGCGGGCCGCCATGAGGTAAGCACTCCCCATGGCTTCAACCTCACAAGCAACAGCAGCATCCGGGACGCCGCAGCAGCCATCGCCGCCACCGGGAAGGGTGGCGGGACTACTGCTCGCCGCAGGTGGCGGACGGCGGCTGGGCGGGCGCCCCAAGGCACTGCTCGACCACCGGGGGCGCCCCCTGGTCGAGCATGCCGCGCGGGTGCTGCGGGACGGCGGCTGCGAACCGGTGCACATCGTGCTGGGCGCGGCCGCCGACGCCGTACGCGAGCGGGCCGATCTCGCTTCCTACGGCGCATCGGAGAACCCCGACTGGGCCCAGGGGATGGGCTCTTCACTACGGGTCGGCCTCACGGCGCTGGCCGGTTCCGGGGCGGACGCGGTCGTGGTGTCCCTGGTGGACCAGCCGGGCATCGGCGCCACGGCGGTGGCGCGGGTGGTGGCCGCGTACGAGGGGCGCGCCTCGCTGGCGTCCGCCGCGTACGGGGGCCGGCGCGGCCATCCCGTCCTGTTCGGCGCCGACCGCTGGGCGGACATCGCATCGAGCGCGGAGGGCGACCAGGGGGCGCGCGACTATCTCCGGCAGCACGCCGATGTGATCAAGCTCATCGAATGCTCGGATGTGGCCGAGCCGTACGACATCGACACCCCGGAGGATCTGCGGCGGCTGGAGTGACCGGGCGGCGGCACTACAGGGCGTGACCTGCGGCGCAGCCCGGGGCGCCAGAAGATCACGGGGAGTCATGGAGAGTGAAGGGCATGGCACTGAGAGCCATTTGATCTCCACTTCTGTCGACCCAGAGAATCTCGACATCAACAAACCATTGAAGTTCCGCAATAAGGAAACTACTCTCCACTGGTCAGAAGCGCCCTGAACCCAGACGGCGCCCGCGACCGCACCCCGGAGCCCGCGGCACCCCGTGCCGCACGGGCGGCCCCGGCGGCCGCCAGGCACCGCCGCTGAATGGAGTGACAGCTCATGTCCGCACCAGCGCCGTCCCCGCTGGCCATCGTCGAAGTCGACCCCGCACACACCCCTGCACGGCAGGGCGAGGTCCTCACCGACGCCGCACTCGCCTTCGTCGCCGAGCTCCACCGGCGATTCACCCCCCGCCGCGACGAACTCCTGGCCCGCCGCGCCGAGCGCCGCGCCGAGATCGCCCGCACCAGCACCCTGGACTTCCTCCCCGAGACTGCCCCCATCCGGGCGGACGACAGCTGGAAGGTCGCCGAGGCGCCCGCTGCGCTCAACGACCGCCGGGTGGAGATCACCGGTCCCACCGACCGCAAGATGACCATCAACGCGCTCAACTCCGGTGCCAAGGTCTGGCTCGCCGACTTCGAGGACGCCTCCGCTCCCACCTGGGAGAACGTCGTCGGCGGCCAGCTCAACCTCATCGACGCCTACGAGCGCCGGATCGACTTCACGGACCCGAAGTCGGGCAAGTCCTACGCCCTCAAGCCCGCCGAGGAGCTCGCGACCGTCGTGATGCGCCCGCGCGGCTGGCACCTGGAGGAGCGCCACCTGCGCTTCGAGGGCACCCCCGTCCCCGGTGCCCTGGTGGACTTCGGCCTGTACTTCTTCCACAACGCGCAGCGCCTGCTGGACCTCGGCAAGGGCCCGTACTTCTACCTCCCGAAGACCGAGTCGCACCTCGAGGCCCGCCTCTGGAACGACATCTTCGTCTTCGCCCAGGAGTACGTCGGCATCCCCCAGGGCACCGTCCGCGCCACCGTGCTCATCGAGACGATCACCGCCGCGTACGAGATGGAGGAGATCCTCTACGAGCTGCGGGACCACGCCTCGGGCCTGAACGCCGGCCGCTGGGACTACCTCTTCTCCATCGTCAAGAACTTCCGTGACGGCGGCGCCAAGTTCGTCCTCCCGGACCGCAACGCGGTGACGATGACCGCCCCGTTCATGCGGGCGTACACCGAACTCCTCGTCCGCACCTGCCACAAGCGCGGCGCGCACGCGATCGGCGGCATGGCGGCGTTCATCCCCAACCGCCGCGACCCCGAGGCCAACGAGAAGGCCCTGACCAAGGTCAAGAACGACAAGGACCGCGAGGCCGGCGACGGCTTCGACGGCTCCTGGGTCGCCCACCCCGATCTGGTCAAGGTGGCCCGCGCCTCCTTCGACGCGGTCCTCGGCGACAAGCCCCACCAGAAGGACCGCCTGCGCGAGGACGTCTCCGTCGCCGCCGCCGACCTCATCGCCATCGACTCCCTGGACGCCAAGCCCACCTACCAGGGCCTGATCGACGCCGTCCAGGTCGGCACCCGCTACATCGAGGCCTGGCTGCGCGGCCTGGGCGCCGTCGCCATCTTCGGCCTGATGGAGGACGCGGCCACCGCCGAGATCTCGCGCTCGCAGATCTGGCAGTGGGTCGACGCGGACGTCGTCTTCGAGAACGGCGAGACGGCGACGGCCGACCTGGTGCGCAAGGTCGCCACGGAGCAGCTGGCCGCCATCCGTGCCGAGGTCGGCGAGGACGCCTTCACCTCCGGCAAGTGGCAGCAGGCCCACGACCTGCTGCTCCAGGTCTCCCTGGACGCCGACTTCGCGGACTTCCTCACGCTGCCCGCATACGAACTGCTGGGCTGACCCCGTACCCGAAGGGCCCGTACGCGCCGCCGCACTGCGGCGCGTACGGGCCCTTCGTCATGCGCGGACAGGCGCTGCGGGGGATTGTCAGTGGCGGGTCGTACGGTGTGTGCATGAAGAGTTACGACGCGTTACGTGTGCATCAACTGCCGGCCAAGTCGGGCGGATGGCGTCCCGTGAAGCGGGGCGAAGGCCGGCATTTGGCGGTGGCTTCCGGCTTACGGGGGCGGGCCGCCGATCGTAAGGGCGGCCCGCAGGACCGCATTGCGCGCGCCCGTGCAGCGGCGCACCCGCGCCATACGGTTCATCGCCCGGGCCGTCCGGGCCAGCCGCTGGGTGGCCGGGCGGCGCTTGGCGTCGTAGGCGCGCAGGGCAGACGGGATGTCGGGCGCGGCGCGCAGTGCGGACGCCAACTCCACGGCGTCCAGGAGGGCTTCGCAGGCACCGCGGCCCAGGTCCGGGGTCATGGCATGGGCGGCGTCGCCGAGCAGGACCGTACGGCCGGAGAAGTAGCGGGGCAGCGGCAGGTCGAGGTGGTAGAGGTCGTGGCGCAGCACCTCGCCCTCCTCCAGGCGGTCCAGGATGTCGCGTACGGCGGCGTGCCAGTGGCCGAAGCGGGCGCGCAGCGCGGCGGGTTCGCCGTCGGGCGAGCGGGCGCCGGGTGGTTCGGGGGCGGCCGCGAACCAATTGGTCCGGCCGCCCTCCTGCGGTGTGATGCCGAACCGCCGCCCCTCTCCCCAGGTCTCGGTGTACGTACCGATGTCTCCGGTGACGGTGCCCCGCCAGCCGGTGGCGCCCGCATACACCGCGCGGTACGCCGGGCCGAACAGGGCGGTTCTGGCGCGGCTGTTGAGGCCATCGGCGGCGATGACCAGGTCGTATGCGGCCTCGAGGGCGGGCAGCCGGCCCCCGTCGACGGGCGCGCCGAAGCGCACCGCGCCGGGGCCGGCGGCGTCGTGCAGCAGGCCGAGGAGGGCTGGGCGGGAGAGCAGATGGACGGCGTCGCCGGTGCGGCGCGCCAGGCCGGCGACGTCGAGGACGGCGATCCGGCGGCCGTCGGGGCGCAGGAAGGCACCGCCGGTCTGTGGTCGCCCGAGGTTCCGTACGGCGGTGCCGATGCCGAGCGCGTCCAGTGCGGCCAGGGCAGAGGGCCACAGGCCGAGGGCGGTACCGGCGGGCGGGGCGGCGTCGGCGCGCTCGAGGACGTCGACCTGCCACCCGTCGGAGCGCAGGGCGATGGCGGTGGCGAGTCCGCCGATACCGCCGCCGATGACGACCGCGGAGGGGCGGACGGCCGACGAGGACCGCCCGGCCGGTGCGGGCTTCGGCGCGTCCTCGGGCGAGGAATGCGGCGGTTGCCCCGGGCAGGTCCCAGACCCCGAGGAGGACGGTGTGACCACGGGAGGCTTCATGCCCGCACGGTACTATGTTTGTAGTAGCCGGGCACTATGAACGTAGTAAAAGGAGCGGATGACGTGGCACGACGGCGGGAGCAAGTACTGGACGCGGCGATCGAGGTACTGGGGGCCGAGGGGCTGCGGCGGCTGACCTATCAGGCCGTGGACACCGCCGCGGGCGTCCCCACCGGCACCACGTCCAACTACTTCCGCAATCGCACCGCCCTGATCGACGGCATCGTCGACCATCTCCAGGCCCTGGAGCGGCGCGAGTGGGAGTCCTTCGCGGCCGGCACCGACCCCGCCGACCCCGGCGAGCTGGCCGATGCGCTGGCCGCGTTCGCCCGGCACGCCACCGGACCGGCGCGGGCCCGTACGACCGCCCGCCTCGCGCTCTTCCTGGAGTCCACCGCCCGACCGGAGTTGCGCGCCCCCCTCGCACGGAGCCGGCAGACCGTCCTCACCTGGGGCGCGGACTCGGTACGCCGCTTCGGCTCCGCCCACCCCGAGCGGCACGGCCGGATTCTGCTCGACCACCTCGACGGCATCATTCTGCACCAACTCACCTTTCCAGAAGGGGACTTCGATCCGGCGCCGGACCTCCGGGACCTGCTGCGCGGGCTACTGGGCGGGCCGGCCGAAGGGCCCGTGCACTGAACCGGGTGCCGGTCTCGACAGACCCCAACCACTCCCCCGCGGCCACGCGTTGGCCCCGCATGACGGGTTCACGTCACTCGCCAAGTCTGGTAGGAAAGCTTCCTAACGATTGGGGACCCCCGCGGCCCCCCACGACCCCCCACGGCCCACTCCGGACTGGAGGACTCCATGCGCACCCGATCGATAGCCGGCAGGCCACCGGGCAGCGGACTGCCCAAGGCCGCCGCCCGCGTCGCCCTCGGCCTCGCCCTGCTCGCCGTACCGGCCGCCGCCGTCGCCACCACGGCGGCCCCGGCCGGACACCACGCCCCGGCCGCGGCCCATGACGCACCCGCCGCCGCCCGGGCCGCGTCCGGTCTCGACGACCCGGCGAAGAAAGAGATCGCCATGCAGCTGGTCTCCAGCGCGGAGAACTCCTCGCTGGACTGGAAGGCCCAGTACCAGTACATCGAGGACATCGGCGATGGCCGCGGCTACACCGGCGGCATCATCGGCTTCTGCTCCGGTACGCACGACATGCTGGAGCTCGTCGAGCTGTATACGCAGCGCAAGCCGGACAACGTCCTGGCCACGTACCTCCCCGCGCTGCGCAAGGTGGACGGCAGCGACTCGCACGAGGGGCTGGACCCCGGCTACCCGAAGGACTGGAAGAAGGCAGCCCAGGACCCCGCATTCCAGAAGGCGCAGAACGATGAGCGCGACCGGGTGTACTTCAACCCCGCGGTCAAGCAGGGCAAGGCCGACGGGATCGGTGTGCTCGGCCAGTTCACGTACTACGACGCGATCGTGATGCACGGCGACGGCGACGACCGGACCAGCTTCTCCAGCATCCGCAAGCGCGCGCTGGCCAAGGCGAAGCCGCCGGCCCAGGGCGGCGACGAGACGGCGTATCTGAACGCCTTCCTCGACGCGCGGGTCTGGGCGATGGAGCAGGAGGAAGCGCACAGCGACACCAGCCGGGTGGACACCGCGCAGCGGGTGTTCCTCGAGAAGGGGAATCTCGATCTGCATACGCCGCTGGACTGGAAGGTGTACGGGGAGAGCTTCCACATCGACTGACCTGGTTCCGGCCGAACCGGCCTACCGGCTGCCCGAACGAACTGCCGCCGGGAAAGGCCGCGCGCGGCAACACCCGCACACCTCAACGGCCCGTACAGGAACGGCAGGTGCCGCTCCCCTACGGGCCGTTGTCGACGTCAGGGATATGCAGGGGTAATCCGCTGCCCATGGGTCAGTGCGCGGGGGCCGACGCCGGGTCGCCCGAGTCCGTGGCCCGGCGGTTGGGCTGCTGCGGGATGCTCACCTCGCCGGGAGCTCCGTCGTCGGCCTCCATGACAGCGGCCTTCGTGCCGTCGGACTCCGTGGCATCCGCCTCCTCCCCCGTGTCGGCGCCCTTGCCGAAGTGGTTGAAGGCGAGGTTGAGGACGATGGCGACAAGACACCCGGTGCTGATGCCGGAGTCCAGGACGACCAGCAGGTCCTTGGGCATGTGGTGGTAGAACGTCGGCGCCGCGATCGGGATCAGGCCGACGCCGACGGCGGCCGCGACGATCAGGGAGTTCTCGCCCTTCTCCATGGCGGCGGAGGCCAGCGTCTGGATGCCGCTGGCGGCCACCGAGCCGAAGAGCACGATGCCGGCGCCGCCCAGGACCGGCAGCGGGACCAGCGAGATGACCGAGGCGGCCACCGGCGACAGGCCCAGCACGATCAGGATCAGACCGCTGGTCGCCACCACGAACCGGCTGCGCACCTTGGTCATCGCGACCAGGCCGATGTTCTGGGCGAAGGCGCTGTTGGCGAAACCGTTGAACAGCGGGCTGATGGCGGTGCCGAGGGTGTCGGCGCGCAGCCCGCCCTCGATGGTGCGCTCGTCCGCCGGGCGGCCGACGATCTTGCCGAGGGCGAGCATGTCGGCCGTCGACTCCGTCATGCACACCAGCATCACGATGCACATCGAGACGATCGCGGCGATGTCGAACTGCGGGGCCCCGAAGTGGAAGGGCGTGGGGAAGCCGATGATGTCCGACTTGGTGATGGCGGCGAAGTCGGTGATGCCGACGGGTATCGCGATCAGGGTGCCGGCGACCAGGCCGAGGAGGATCGAGATCTGCTGGAGGAAGCCGCGCAGCACCTTGCGCAGCACCAGCACGATCAGGAACGTCAGCGCGGCCATCCCGATGTTCGTCAGGGAACCGTAGTCGGGTGCCCGGTCGTTGCCTCCCTGGGACCAGTTGAAGGCCACCGGGAGGAGCGAGACGCCGATCAGGGTGATGACGGTGCCGGTGACGACCGGGGGGAAGAAGCGTACGAGCTTGGAGAAGTAGGGGGCGAGGACGAAGCCGAGCAGACCGGCGACGATGACCGCGCCGAAGATGATCGGCAGCGCGTTCCCGGGACTCTGGGCCTTGCCGATGGCGACCATCGGCGTGACACCGGCAAAGGAGACGCCGTTGACGAAGGGGAGTTTGGCGCCGACCTTCCAGAACCCGAGGGTCTGGAGGAGCGTCGCGATACCGGCGGTGAAGAGGCTGGCGCCCATGAGGAACGCGGTCTCGGTGGGGCTCAGCCCGCAGGCGGGTCCCACAATCATCGGCGGGGCCACCACACCCGCGTACATGGCGGCCACATGCTGCAGGCCGCTGGTGAACATCTTGACGGGCGGGAGGGTCTGATCGACCGGATGCTTCCGGTCCTCCTCCGACTTCTGCCCGGTAATTGCGGCCACTGCGGGCCTCCTTCGTTTTACTGCGTCACCGGCGGCCGGCGAGGCGAGGCTGTCACGGAGGGCTTGCCATGTGGTGCGGTGGTGCGAGAAGTCGCGCTGGTGAGCGTGTCGGGGTGGGGCCGCGCTTGTGGCGCAGGGACGGATGCGGGCCGGTCGACCGGCCCGGGGGGTACCCGGGCCCAGGGGTACGAGGAGATTTCCGTACCCCCGGGGCCCGGCGCTTGTGGATCCCGCTCGGATCCACAAGCTCAGCCGGGAGCCGTCCCTCCCGGCCGAGTCTGGGGTGGTGCAGCCGAGGGGATCAGCCCTCGGAGGCGATGCGGGCCAGACGCTGCGCCTCGGCCCGCGCGGTGCGGGCGATGGCGTCCTCGTCGACGTTGGTGAGGTGGTTGTCCTCGACGACCGGCTTGCCGTTGACCAGCGACAGCGTGACCGGGGCGGCCGCGCCGAAGACCAGGGCGGTGACCGGGTCGGCGATCGAGGAGTGGCCGAGGCCGTCCAGCTTCCACAGGACCAGGTCGGCGAGCTTGCCGACCTCCAGGGAGCCGATCTCGCTCGTCCGGCCGAGGACCTGGGCGCCGCCGTAGGTGCCCAGGCGCAGCGACTTACGGGCGTTGAGGGCGGCCTCCTTGTGGGCGCCGAGGCGGTTGATGAGGAGCGCGTTGCGCAGCTCGGTGTGGAGTTCGCCGGACTCGTTGGAGGCGGTGCCGTCGACGCCGAGGCCGACCGGGACGCCGGCCGCGAGCATGTCGGGGACGCGGGCGATACCGGCGGCGAGGCGGGCGTTGGACGAGGGACAGTGCGCCACACCGGTCTTCGTACGGGCGAAGGCGGCGATGTCGGAGTCGTTCATGTGGACGCAGTGCGCCATCCACACATCGTCACCGAGCCAGCCGGTCGACTCGAAGTAGTCGGTCGGGCCCATGCCGAACAGCTCGTGGCAGAACTTCTCCTCCTCCACGGTCTCCGAGCCGTGGGTGTGCATCCGTACGCCCTTACGGCGGGCGAGCTTGGCGCCCTCCTTGAGGAGTTCGGTGGAGATGGAGAACGGCGAACAGGGCGCGGCGGCGATGTGCACCATCGAGCCGAAGGAGGAGTCGTGGTGCTTGTCGATGGCCTCTTCGGTGCCGAGCAGGGCGCCCTCGGTGGTCTCGACGGCGAAGTCCGGGGGCAGTCCGCCGTCCTTCTCGCTGCGGTCCATGGAGCCGCGGGCCAGGGTGATCCGGGCGCCGATCTCGGCGGCCGCGGCCAGCTCGGCGCTGACGAGGTCGCCGGAGCCCTGGGGGAAGACGTAGTGGTGGTCGGAGGCGGTGGTCACGCCGCCCTTGACCATCATGCCGAGCGAGCCCTGGGTGGCGGCGGCGAGCATCGGGGCGTCGATCCGGGCCCAGGTCGGGTAGAGCGCGACCAGCCAGTTGAAGAGGTTGTGGTCGGTGGCCAGGCCCCGGGTGATCCACTGGTAGAAGTGGTGATGGGTGTTGATCAGGCCGGGGGTGACCAGGTGTCCCGTGCCGTCGATGCGGCGGACGACGTTCTCCAGGCCCTCGGGGGCCTTGCCGGCACCCAGCGACTCGATGATGTTGTCCGCGACGACCACATGACCGGTGGCGTACTCGGTGTCGTTGGCGTCGACGGTCGCGATGGCGCAGTTCTCGATGACGATGCGCTGCTTCACCGCGCTGTCAGGGGCTGCCGATGCTGCCATGGTGCTTCCTACTTTCCGTACTGGCGGTTTGGGCACGGCATGGCCCTACGGGATTTGAGTGCCGGAGCCGGGCGAGGCGGCTGACAGTACCGCCGCCCGTCGGGTGCTCCGGGTGCCGAGATGGTGGAAGAACAGGTTGAGCGCGACCGCGGTCAGGGCGCCGGCGCTGATCCCGGAGCCGAGTACGGTCTGTGCCCAGGCGGGGAAGTCTGCGTAGAAGGTCGGCGCGGCGAGCGGGATGATGCCTGCGCCGAGCGACACCGCCACCAGGATGATGTTGGAGCTGTCGTCGAGTCCGGCCTCGGAGAGCGTACGGATACCGCTGACCGCGATCGAGCCGAACAGGACGATACCCGCACCGCCGAGCACCGGCATCGGCACCAGGGAGACCACGGCGCCCAGGACGGGGAAAGCGCCGAGGACCAGGAGCGCGGCGCCGGCGAGGGCGACGACGTAGCGGCTGCGGACCCGGGTCAGGGACACCACACCGACGTTCTGCGCGAAGGCGCTGGTCGGGAAGCCGCCGAAGACGGGGCCGAAGAGGGTGGCGATGCCGTCGGTGCGCAGTCCGCGGGTGATGGTGACACCGGTGGTCCTGCGGTCGCAGATCTCGCCGAGGGCCAGCATGCCGGCGGACGACTCCGTCATCAGCACCAGCATCACGATGCACAGCGAGAGGATCGCGGCGGGCTGGAATTCGGGGGCGCCGAAGGCGAACGGGGTCGGCAGCGCGGCGATCGGGGCCGAGCGCAGCCCGTCGAAGCTCGCCATCCCGAAGGGGATCGCGGCGACGGTGCCGACGACCAGGCCGATCAGCAGCGCGATCTGCTTGACGAAGCCCTGGGTGAAGCGCTGGATCAGCAGGATCACCACGAGGGTGAAGGCGGCGAGCGCCAGGTACTTCATGTCGCCGAAGTCGGCGGCTTCCTTGTCGCCGCCCTGCGCCCAGCCGACCGGTACGGGCATCAGCGTGACCCCGATGAGGGTGATCACGACGCCGGTGACCAGCGGCGGGAAGAAGCGGAGCAGTTTCCCGAAGAACGGGCCGATCGCGAGGCAGAAGACTCCGGCAACCATCACCGCCCCGTAGATCGCGGGGAGTTGATGGCCCTTGGCGCTGGTCTCGGCGATGGCGAGCATCGGGGTGATACCGGCGGAGCTGGCCGCGTTGACGAACGGCAGGCGGTTGCCGACGAACTTACGGACACCGAGCGTCTGGAGAAGCGTCGCGAGCCCGGCGATGAGCAGGCTGGCGGCGATCAGCCGGGTGCGTCCGGCGGTGTCCAGGCCGACGGCCTGGCCGATGATGAGCGGAGGGGTGACGACACCGGCGTACATGGCAGCGATGTGCTGGAGTGCGGCAGGGACGAGCCGCTTGGCCGCCGGCTTTTCGTCCACCGGGTGGACCGGGTAATGCGCTAGGTGCTGTTGCTGTGCCATCGATTTCCTAGCGAGGGGACCACCGGCATCAGCCAGTGGGGGAATCGCTTCCCTGGCCTGTGGTATTTCCGTTTGTCCCGCAAGGGACCGGTTCGGGCTGGACCGCAACCTCCGGGTTGGAAGCCCCCTGCTGAGCAGGGGAGCGGAGTCACGGGTCGTTCCCCTCGGATCGACGGTTTCTCCCTCCCCCCTGCGGGAGGGGGAAGGGGAGACACGGCGTGGTACCGGACAGCCGTCAGAGGTTCGTCAGATCCATCGGGATCCGGGCTTCGACACCGTCGCGCAGAACAGTGGCTTCGATCAGGCCGTACGGGCGGTCCGCCGCGTAGTAGACCTCGTTGTCGTTCTTCAGCCCGAACGGCTCCAGATCCACCAGGAAGTGGTGCTTGTTCGGCAGCGAGAAGCGGATCTCGTCGACCTCGGAACGGTTGTTGATGATGCGCGAACCCATTTGGTACAGGGTCTGCTGGAGGGAGAGGCTGTAGGTCTCCGCGAAGGCCTGCAGCATGTGCTTCTTGACCTGCTCGTACGAACGCTCCCAGTTGGGCATCCGCTGCGCGTCGTCGGTCCAGTTGAACCGCCAGCGGCTGGATACCTGCGTGGCCAGGATGCGGTCGTACGCCTCCTTCAGCGTCGTGTACTTGTCCTTGATGTATCCCCAGAACTCCGAGTTGGTGGAGTTCATGACGACCAGGTCCTTCAGACCGGAGATGACCTGCCACTGCTCACCGTCGTAGGTGATCTCGGTCACCCGGGTCTCCTGGCCCTGGCGGACGAAGGAGTGCTTGACGTCGTCCGAGCCGATGAACTTCGAGTTGGCGTCGGAGGTGGCGATCCGCTCCCAGGCGTATTCCTCGATACGTATCCGGGCCTGCTTGATCGGCTCCTGGCTGGTGACGAAGTGCCGGGCCAGGTGGATGCCGAACTGCTCGGCCGACTCGATGCCGTATTCCTTGGCGAAGGCGTACACGGTGTTCTTCGTCGTGTCCGTCGGCAGGCAGTTGGCGTTGGAGCCGGAGAGGTGGACCTCTTCCAGGTCGCCGGAGAGCGCGACCGAGACGTTCAGGTCCTTGATGTGGTGCGTGTCGCCGTCGCGGGTGATCTTGACGACGCGGTTTTCCGCTTTGCCGTACTGGTTCTGGCCGAGAATCGTGGGCATGTCGGTGCTAGCTCCCTCGGTATACGGAGTAGCCGAACGGGTTGAGCAGCAGCGGTACGTGGTAATGCTCGCCCGGCTTGACGGCAAAGGTGATTGCCACCTCCGGGAAGAAGGCTCCGCTGTCCCTTACGCGGGGGGCGTCCTGCTGTTCCTCGGCTTGCTGGATTGCCTTGTGGTGGGTGCTGTGCGTGTTTGAAACGAAGTACTCCTCGACCGCGAAGTCGAGGCGTACGTGCGTGGTGCCTTCCGGCAGGGCCGGCAGGTCCTTGCAGCGCCCGTCGGCGTCGGTCTTCCCGGCTCCGTGGGCGCTCCAGGCGCCCTCGCTGCCGGAGCGCACCGAGAGCGTGAGGGCGACCCCCTCCGCGGGGCGGCCCACGCTGGTGTCCAGGATGTGCGTGGACACCGACGTCGCGGCAGCCGTCTCGCTGCTCATGCTGCGTCTCCTTCTGCGAGTGCGGTCAGGCGGGTCAGACGAATGCGGTTGATCTTGCCGAGTTCCACCCGGACGATCTCCCGCTCCTGTTCCGGCGTGTTGTCGATCCGGTTACGGATCGCATCGCGCATCTGCTCCCCGGTGCGGCCGGAGGCGCAGATAAGGAAGACATGCCCGAACTTTTCCTGGTAAGCCAGGTTGAGTTCCAGCATCTCCGCCTTGAGCTCGTCGGAGGCGCCGGCCATCCCGCTCTGCTCACGGGAAGAGGTCGGGTCGCCCGGCTTGGGCCGGCCGATGGGCGGGTGCCCGGCCATCGCCTCGGCCAGGTCCTCCGCGGTCAGCTCGGCCATGGCGGCGTCGCTGGCGGTGAACAGGGCGTCGGTGGTGGCGTAGGGGCGCTGGGCGAGGATCTTGCTCCCCCATGCCCGGCTGGCACACACCTCGTGCAGTGCGGCCGTGGCCGTACTGTCGTCGGCGTCATTGAGCCGGGAAAGACCTGGGGTCGAACTCGACGACACGGGAATCCTCCGTGGCCTGGTGCTGGACAGCTCTGCATTGGCTGGAAACAGCTAAGACCCCCGGCAACATCACGTCAACACTTTGTTGAAAACTCGGCAACACAAAAGCCGCCGTCCGGTGATTTGGGACGACGGCTTCGGTGGCTTTCGGCGGTCGGGCGGGGCTTGCGACCGGTTCGCCTCAGTCGGCGCCCTTCGCGGCATTCTCCCTGTTCAAATAGTTGTACACGGTGAAGCGGCTGACGCCCAGCGCGCCCGCGACCGTCTCCACGCCGTGCCGCACGGAGAAGGCACCGCGCGACTCCAGGATCCGTACGACCGACTGCTTGGTCTTGCGGTCCAGCTCCGCCAGGGGCATGCCGTGGCGGCGCTGGAGCTCGGCGAGGATGTGGTCGAGCGAATCCGACAGGTGCGGGAGCCGCACGGCCACCCGGTCCTGCCCCTCCCAGGCCAGGACGACATCGTCGCCCTGGGCCAGGTCCGGCGCGACCATCTGTCCGCCCATCGCATCCACCAGCGGCTTGACCGCCTGGACGAACGGGTGGTCGGCGGGCTCGGTCACGTCGCATCCTCCTTGTCCGGCGCGGCGTCCGCGATCACATTGACCTGCAGCGACACCCGGGTGGCACCCGCCTCCAGGGATTCGCGCAGGAGGGCATTGACCGCGCCCAGCACCCGGTCGGCGTCGCCCTCGGCCGTATTGCCGAACGGACCGACGTCCACGGCATCCAGCTCGGCGCCGGTGACGATGTCCCTCGCCACCACCGCATGAGCCGGCGCCTCGTCCAGGTCGAACGGCTCCGTCGTGAACTCCACTCTCAATCGCACGCGGTTCAACCTACGCGTGCATCGCCCCGGTCACCAGAAATTGCCCGGACGCCCCCTTGACAGCATCCGAACCCGGCAGGCAGTGTTCCGTTACGCAGAAAACAAGTTCCACAATTCGGAAGGGGCGCCGGCCCTCATGGGTTTCGCGGACACGCGCTTCAACGTCAATCTGTCGATTCTGTTCACCGAGCTTCCGTTGCTGGAGCGGCCGGCGGCCGCGCGGGCGGCGGGCTTCACGGCG